>QQRX01000077.1 GCA_003602595.1 Candidatus Poseidoniales archaeon
GAAAATTCTAAAAATTCGATTAGAAGTTGTGAAAATGCATGGAGTGTCGGGGAAAGCGATAATATAACAACTTCTGGAGGCACCATTACGGCAACAGTTCAGAGAATATCTACAAACTCTGCGATATTTGTAGAAAATGGAAAAATTGTATCTTCAACTACTCTAAATGATATAGTTTCTACTTGGGAGTCGACTATTTTTCCAACAAATACTTATTATTTTGGAGAAGCACCTGATGTAGATGGTAATTGTCAAATTGAGATAGTAATCTATGAAATAGATGGCGTCGGAGGAACAGGGGGTTATTTTCAACCAGGAATATCGTCTATCAGAGAGAGTCTATTTTTTGACATAGATGATATGAATTCAAGGAATACTATACTAGCTCATGAGTTTGAACATCTTTTACACAACTCAAGAGACCCTTTTGAATATATGTGGATTGATGAAGGTGCAGCAGATATGGCAGCATACTTATGTTTTGGGGCGACTGAAACACTCAGCTACCACGCAAATGAATGGTCTCAGAATTCTAGTATTAGCGTCAGATGGTGGAATGATAGAATTGCCGATTATGGTGCTGGTTTCTTATTTTTGATGTATATATCTGACAAATTAGGCGGAGGGCAGGCGATACAAAGATTAGTTGCAGATACTGCTGTAGGAGGAGTATCTATAGAGAATTTAGCAATTAATCCTGAGCCTGGATCAACGCCAATTGGTACAACAATGAATGATATTTTTGCAAATTTTAGTGCTGCGGTTTCACTAGATAGTCCCCAAGGAGCATTTGGTTTCTCCAACCTAGATTTAACTTCTGAATGTGGCATGGAAGGAATATGTAAGGCGCAACTAAGTGGAGAGAATGATCAATGGATCAATAGTTGGCAAAGTGAATCAGAGAGTATTGAAGGTTGGGGGATGAGATCTTATAAATTCAGCCAGGGGAATGGTGATCCATTAAATTTGATGGTTTTACCAACGCAGTTTGGATTTGTTGGATCTATTTTAGTTAAAGAAGCATCAACAGGGACATGGACAATGTCAAAATTAAGAATGGATTCTGCAACTGGAGTAGGTACAGGATTAGTTCATGGTTTTGGAAATATTACCAGTGACGTTTATTTATTTGTATGGTATAATTCATTAACAGATGATTGTGACTATAATTTTGTTAACTGTGGAATAATGTCGGGATCTTATCCTGTGGCTTCTTTCACAGTTTATGCTGACCTGATTAGTGACCCAGCAGAAGTTTCGATAGATTCAATAAATACATTTGACAGAGATGGAGACGGTTTTGAAGATAGTGTAGAATTGAGTTTTGAAATTATTTCTTATGCTTTCTTTGAAATAATTCAAGTAGATTTTGGAGCTTATGTCAATAATACTCTAAAAGATACTATACAACTAGAATTTACTGCAGGAAATGGAGAATCAGAAATAGGAATAATTTGGTTTAGTCCGCCTACATCTGGTGAATGGACTTTTGGAGTTGAAATATTTGATATCACAGGAGAATTTCAAGATTCGGCTTTTTCTCTTCCGGTGAATATACAAAATATGAAACCAGAAGCTTCAGGTTCTATTTCTACTAATATTACACAAACATGGACATCTGTAAATATATTTGGAGGAGGTTATGATGTTTGGGGTTTTGGAGATGTAAATGGCTCTTTCACGCATAATGAAACGCCAACAGAATATATCTGGGATTTAGGTAATGGAGAATTTTCAGGGCTAAAGAACCCTACACAATACTACGAAGAAGAAGGAGAATATCAAATTACATTGATTGTTCGAGATCAAGGAGGTTATTATTCAGAGATTCAGATATGGGATATTTTGGTCAATGATACATCAACTCCCGTCCCAATTGTATCGATAGAAGGCATTCAGATAGAAGAAGAAATAACTATTTTGACAAATCAAAATATTAAATTCTCAGCACTGGATACAATAGATAACGTTCCTCTTGAAAGACTCAATTTTACTTGGGATTGGGGCGATGGAGATGTTGATTCTGGAGAAGGCTATTTTGAAGCATATCATTCTTGGTTGGATGGAGATTCGGATGGGATAGCATATCAACTTATATTGACGGTTTTCGATGGTAAACACTACGCAGAATATTCATTACAAGTGAATATTATTAATAGAATTCCTAGACAAATATTTGAAGGTGAATTGCAAACTGACACACTTACTCCGTTGGAAATGCCTGAAATTTTTATTGATGATGATGGAATAATTGTAGAGTATGAATGGACTTTTGAAGGAGGCGTTAATACCTCAGATTCAGGAGTAACTTTAACCTCGGATTTTTCAGAAACTAAGTCTATCAGATCGAATCCCAAAGTAAGTTGGTTAGAACCAGGAATTAAGAATATTTCATTACAAGTAACTGACGATGATGGAAATTTTACAATTACAAGTTTTACTGTAGAAGTCAATAATCAAAGGCCAGTAGCAATTTTCAATCGGCCACCTGACGGGCTAACGAGTACGGCGTATGTTTTTCAGAGTTCATCTTTCGACATTGATGGAGATTCATCAAATTTGATTCATATATGGAATATTTCGGATATGGAAGAGTCGATTTATGATGTCTCGTCAATTAGTAGGGTATTTTCAAAACCTGGTTTATACTCAGTTAGCCTAACTGTGGTAGATGACAGAGGATTAGAGTCAGCAACGAAGACTTATTACTTCAAAATTGAAAATCCATTGCCTATGCCTATATTAGAATTTAGACAACCTAGCGTCAATGGAACTATTCTAGAATATATTCCTGAAAATACAGAAAATATTACTTGGCAAGTCCCAAATTTAAATGGAGGAGGGATTTTTATTGCTCCTAATATGCCTATAATGTTTGATGGTTCACAAAGTTTTGATACAGACGCAGAATTCCTTGATAAAAAATCGATTAATCCAAATGATGATGATTGGAATGGTATCACCAAATGGATTTGGGATTTTGGAGACTCATCGCCAGAAGTATTAGGGCCAATGGTGTGGCATAGTTATGAATTACCTGGCATTTATTTAATTGAGTTTACAGTTTTAGATAGTTTCGAAGGAGGAGAAGCAAATAGTACCTATCTTACTGTTCATGTTTCAAGTTCACCGGATATTTTAACCACGAATCCAATCGGAACTGAATATGTTACTGTCGGTGATGCAATTAATCTTGACATTGAAGTTTCCGATAGTGATTTATCATCAGGAGTTATTGCATGGTTGGATGAAGATGCATCTGAAGATTCAGATGGCGATGGTAATATGACAAATGACAGGGACGTAAATCTTGCAGATCAATTGATTATAAAATGGGATTTTAATGTTTTTGAGGATTCAAATTTTGATGGTAACTACAGAAATGATTGGACTAATTGGGAGAATAAAAATTGGAATTTACCCGGAGACTCTAGAATAGCTGTTGAAGTATGCGATGGAGTAGGAGTGTGTTCTTCAAAGGACTTCATAATAACTGTACTTTCCACTTCGGAAGATAATTCACCAAAAACCCTTTCAGATTTGACAATAGATGATTTAATACCAGATAAGGAGAGTTTTGGAGTACTAAGCCTAGTAGCTATTGTTTTGATACTTGGCTGGTTAGTAATGAGACAAAAAAATGAAGATGAAATGGACGCTATCGATATGCTAGAGACTTATGGTGTTGAAGTAAAATTAGAAGGTGGATTACCTGGCATGGACCAACATACGCCGCCACCGCAACCTAAATACTTGACAGTTGAAGAGCGAAAGAATAAGGAATCAGGTTATGTTAGACCGATTAGGACGAGGCGCGACAAATGAATAGTAAAAGTAAATTTTTTGCTATAATTTCTAATTTATTAATTATTCTTCCAATAGTTATGATTAGTATTAGTTCATCAGTTATGAATGTTGATGCAGCTAATAACTGCGAGGTCTCAATAGATAGCACATGGAATGTAGATAGTGCCGTAACATTACATAATGTTAATTCAGGGATTTATTTTCCAGGGATTTTTTCAGAAGATGAACCACCGTCAAGATTCATTACTAGTTCGCCTCTGACGAAAGATTTTGTATATGAGGTTGGTATTGAAGATGGAGGTGCTACAGCAATAAGTATGAAACTGGTTGCAGGATATAGGTACAACTTTTGCATAACATTTAGTCCATCGCTGAACAGTAATTCAACCATAGCAAAAGGAGATGTCTACCTTATGACTAAAAGTAACTGGGACTCATATAGAATAGAATATAACAACAGAGAATTTCAAAATATGGAAGAATACATAGAATATATACCAGTAGAATGGAGAGATATGGTCACATGGATACCATTCAGAGATGTACATTCATATGAAGGAGAAGAGTATGTGCAATTTTCTGTTGGAATAGATTCCTCTGGATCTTCATGGAGTTCAATATTTGGAGATGATTCTGCAAATGAATATTATTTAGTATTAGACGGTTGGGATAATAGCAGACCTAATGATTTGGGACCAATAGGAGATGATATGAATGCAGAAATATTGGTCGAAGCAGAAGAGAGAATAACAATACCTGCTTTTACAGCTTATATTTTGATTGGAGCACTTCCTATTTCATGCATCATAATACCGATAATACTCCATTTTACATATAAGAGAAGCGCTAAAGAAGACAAAAAAGAAGTAATGCCCGAACAAATCCCCTATTTAGAAGAAAGTTGAAAGAGATTAATTATATTCTAACATTTCCCAAGCAATTTTGAGATCAGTCGTATTTATCATACCTTTTTGTGCTAAATGCCAACCGTTTTCCATAGTTGAGTAAACTATTGCTTGACCTAAAATTGGAGAATGTATACGATTCCAATCTCCAGCCTGTCCCATTCCCATTATTGTTGTCTTAATTTTTGAGTTTTTTAAATCCCATGCTGCTTCGAATAGATTTATTCCGTCAGTTCTACCGGATGAATTATAGCATATTTTTATAACATCGCCTAAATCAGTATTATCTTTGACATCTTGGATTATTTCTTTCGATATAGGAGCTTCGTCCAAGACATGTGATGAAGCTATGATTTTTGTACCTCCTTTTTTAGCTAATTGGAGAAGTTTTTCTCTCTCTTCGGCATTGATATTTATTTCTAAATCAACCCAACTAACGCCACTTTCTATTGCCTTTCTTAATACCTCTAATCTTTGTTCTTCGGTACCAGGAAAATAACCCCCTTCTCTTTTAGGACGACAAGTCAAGATTACTGGTAAGACGATTCCTTGCCTTAAGGAAACTAATACTGAATCTAAATCTAAATAATCTAATTCTTGCGGAGTAAATATTACATTTTTCTTGATTTTGGGATTATCTTTAGTAGATTCCGTATCTGATTGTTCTTCCAATAAAACTTCTTTTTTAGACCATAACATATCCAATCTCACTTCAACCAAATCAGCGCCTGCTGCAGTTGCACTTGCTGCATCTTTCAGGACTTCACTAATGGTGCACCCTCTCAGAGAAACACAAACCAATGGCATATCCATATTAGTGAGCGAGTTTAGTTTTCTGTTTAATTATGTCGTGTAATAACTTTTTTCATTTATCTAATGGAAATACGAAAAAACATATCAATTTGATAGTTTATACGCTAACTTTTGGAAGGGTTGAATAACCCCCTTACATTAGGTTATTTGTTGTCAAATGAGGGTTCCCTAAAGGGAACCCTCAGGAAAGTAGGTGATACAATGAATGATGGAGTAAATATTGCTGAGGATGGAGGAGAAAATCAGGAATATGATGCTGGAAGTATACAGGTTTTGGAAGGATTAGAGGCCGTAAGGAAAAGGCCTGGGATGTATCTTGGAGATCCGCACGATGGTACAGCACTACATCATTGCATATGGGAAGTTGTCGATAACTCAGTTGATGAACATCTCGGAGGTCATAGCGACCTTATAGAAGTGAAAATTAACTCAGATGGAACTCTAACGGTTAGAGATTATGGAAGAGGGATACCAACGGGTATACATGAAGAATTTGGAATATCAGCAGCGGAAGTGATAATGACAAAATTACATGCTGGAGGAAAATTCGACAATAGTTCATATAAAGTATCTGGAGGATTGCATGGAGTAGGAGTATCAGCAGTTAATGCTGTTTCAGAATGGATGGAAATGACAATCCATAGAGGAGGAACGATTTATAATCAAAGATACGAAGCTGGAATTCCTGTAAGCCCGTTGGAAGAAATAGGAGATTGTCAAGATAGTGGAACTGAAATAACTTTTAAACCAGATTTGGGAATTTTTACAAATGTAATTGAATTTGAATTTGAACAAATAGATACTCGTTTAAAAGAAACTGCCTTTCTAAATGCTGGCCTTGAAATTATAATAACAGACTACAGAGGAGAAGATGAACACATCAGCAGACATCATTACGAAGGTGGATTAAGTGAATTTGTTCAGCAGATTAACTCCAGAAGAGAAGTTATGCATCAAGATGTAATAGAGATTAGTGGTGAGAGGGATACTGAAAAAGGCTCTGTAACTGTAGATTTGGCTTTACAATGGTCAGATGCATTTAGCGAGAATATATTATGCTATACCAATATAATCCGTAATCGGGATGGAGGTACGCATATGACTGGCTTGAGGGGTGCTTTGACTAAATGTGTAAATAATTATGCCAAGAAAAGAAATTTATTGAAAGGAGATGCACTTTCTGGAGAAGATGTTAGAGAGGGACTAGCAGCGATAGTGAGTGTCAAACATCCAGATCCGTCATTTTCATCTCAAACAAAGGATAAACTGGTAAGCAGTGAAGTAACGAGTATTGTTGAAACAGTAGTCTATGAAAAACTTGGAGAATTTTTTGAAGAAAATCCAGGTGTCGCTAAGTCGGTAGTTGATAAGGCACTATTAGCCTCAAAGGCTAGAGAAGCGGCAAGAAAAGCAAGAGATCTAACAAGAAGGAAAGGAGTCTTAGAAGGAGGAGGATTACCTGGTAAACTTGCAGATTGTCAATCAAGAGATCCTGCTGAATGTGAAATATATCTAGTTGAAGGAGATTCGGCAGGAGGCTCTGCAAAAACAGGTCGAGATAGGAGAATTCAAGCAATATTACCTCTCAGAGGTAAGATATTAAATGTTGAAAGGCAAATGAATAATCTAGTAAAAGTGTATAAAAACACTGAAATTCAAACAATGATCAGAGCTTTTGGTGCAGGCATAGGAAATACTCCTCCAGGAGAAGAAATTCAAGATGGATTATTTGATACAAATAAATTACGTTATTCGAAAATAATCATAATGTGTGATGCAGATATTGATGGTGCACATATAAGGACATTGATGTTGACATTTTTATGGCGATTTATGAGGCCTGCGATAGAAGAAGGATATGTGTATATTGCACAACCTCCACTGTATCAATTAACCAAGGGGAGAGTTAGTAAATATGTATTCTCGGATGAAGAAAGAGATAAAGTTCTTCTAGAATTACAAGGAGACAATCCAAATGCTAAGATTGGAGTACAGAGATACAAAGGTTTAGGAGAAATGAATCCTGAACAATTATGGGCAACCACAATGGATCCAAAGGCTCGAACGATGCTCAAAGTAACAGTTAATGATGCAATTGAAACAGATAGAATGTTTGAAATATTAATGGGAGAAGATGTCCCAGACAGAAGGACATTTATTGAAAAACATGCCAAGGAGGTGACTAATCTTGACATCTGAAAATGAAGAAGATTTAGAAATAATCTCTGAAGAGAATATTCTAAATCATCCTTTAACTAAGGAAATGAAGACTTCTTACATTAATTACGCAATGTCAGTAATTATAGGTCGTGCCCTTCCAGATGCTAGAGATGGACTAAAACCAGTACACAGAAGAGTCCTATATGGAATGTATGAAGGAGGACATACTTCTGATAAAAAATTTAGTAAATCTGCTCGTTCAGTTGGGGAAGTGATGGGTAAATATCACCCTCATGGAGATCAGTCAATTTATGATACAATGGTTAGAATGGCTCAAAATTTCTCTTTAAGATATCCTTTGGTAGATGGTCAAGGAAACTTTGGTTCTATTGATGGAGACCCTCCTGCTGCAATGCGATATACAGAAAGTAGACTGGATAAAATAGCAAAACACATGTTAGAAGATATAGAAAAGAAAACTGTAGATTTTCAACCTAATTTTGATGATTCAGAGGATGAGCCTACGGTATTACCAGCAAGGCTCCCCAATTTACTTTTGAATGGTAGCGACGGTATAGCGGTAGGAATGGCAACTAGGATGCCGCCTCATAATCTATCAGAGGTTTCTGGAGCAGTAAAACTACATGTTGAAAAGATAATGGAGCAGGGTGTTGAGGTTGATAAAATACCAGAAATTTCAATAGAAGAGTATATGCAACATATCGCTGGACCGGATTTTCCAACTGGTGCAGGAATTCATGGAGTAGATGGTATTTATGACATGTACTCTACTGGTAAAGGAAGATTTCATATACGATCAAAGTGTGAAGTTATAGACGATAAAAAGGGCAAAAGGATAATAATTCATGAAATACCCTATCAAGTAAAAAAGGCAGATATGTTAGTTCATATAGCTGAATTAGTCAGTAGTGGAACTGTCATTGGTATCAGAGATATCAGAGATGAATCATCAAAAGAAGGAATAAGAGTATTAATTGAAGTAAAGAATAATGCTGATCCATATGCAGTTTTAAATCAATTATTCAAGTCAAGTAGGTTGCAAGAATCATATTCAGCGAATATGATGGGGATACTAGAAGGCAGGCCTGTTTTACTGACACTTCCGATAATATTGCATACATATGTCACACATAGAGAAGATGTAATTGAAAGAAGATCTCAATTTGAATTAGATAAGGCAGAAGCTAGAGCACATGTTCTTGAAGGTTTAGTTAAAGCGCAAGAAAGAATTGATGACGTAGTAGCAGTAGGTAAAGCAAGTGAGAGCAGAGAACAATTTGAGTTAGTTTTACAAGGTAAAGAACAAATAATCAAAGGAATAGAGTTATTTGAGTTTACTGAACCACAATCAAAGGCAATTGCTGAAAGGAGATTATATCAACTTAGCCAACTTGATGTAAACAAAGTTAAGAATGAATTTGAAGATTTAAAAATAAAAATAAATGATTTAATTGAAATTATTACTTCCAGGAAAAGAAGATTAGTGATATTAGTAAATGAACTAGAAGAGATGGTAGAAAAACATAGTGACGAAAGACGATCTTACATCGATCCTATGCCTCTTTCGATGGATAGAGAAGACTTAATCGAAGAGCGAGCAATAGCGATTACACTTTCAGAAGATAATTATATCAGGCATTTACCTGTAGAGAATTTTAGATTACAAAATAGAGGTGGAAAGGGATTAAAAGGAGTTACGACTAAAGAAGAAGATACGCCTAAATTGATTATAACATGCTTTAGTAAAGATAGGTTATTGATATTTACTGACCAAGGCAGAGTATACGGATTAAAGGCTTGGGAGACGCCATTAGGAGGTAGACTTTCGAAAGGAGGGCATATTAGAAACTTATTACAAAGCCTTAGAGAAGATGAAAATATTGTTTCATTACTAGCCATCTCCAAAGACTTGATAGAAAATCCGGAAGGTAATTACCTAATGTTTGCTACGAAAAATGGGAGAATAAAGCGTAGTAACTTATCTGATTATGTCAAAATAAATAAGAATGGCAAATATGCAATTAAATTTGCCGAAGGAGAAGATGATAGTCTTATCACAGTAAGACCTGCTACAGATTCAGATCATGTAGTTCTTGTTTCGGCAAGAGGTTATGCCTGCAGATTTATGCCTGCAGAGATAAAAACTAGAATTGATCCAAATACTGGAGAGACATTAACCACTCATACAGTCAGAGTACAGGGTAGAATTAGCCAGGGCGTTACTGGAATGAGGCTATCTAATGATGATAGAGTAATTGGAATGATTGTATCTGATAACTATGAAAATAGTGTATTAACCGTTTCCAAATATGGTATGGGGAAAAGAACAAGGCTTGGTTCCGGAGAAATGATTGATGATGATAGGGATGGCTACAGAAGAACAAATAGGAGCACTAAGGGAGTACGGACAATGTCACTAAATGATGGAGATGAGATAATTAGTGTAAAACAGATACCGAACTTATCCGACCAATTATTCATGCTCACTAAATCTGGAATGATGATTAGGCTTTCAGCAAATCAAACTAAAGAAACATTGGGAAAGGTTACAAAAGGCACTAGGATAATGGAGTTAAGAAATAAAAATAAGAATGGATATATAGATGAAATAATATTTGTTGCCCGACTTCCTGCAGAATTAATTGACTCTGAAGAAGAGGAATGAAACCGTTCTACTTAAGCGAGCATCTGACCTGCGAGGAGTTATTGCGGCAGTCGCATAGCCTGGCCATTGCGATGGATTGCTAATCCATTGGTGTTTCACCGCGGGAGTTCGAATCTCCCCTGCCGCGCCATCATCAAAGGAGTAGGTTCAAGTTTCAAGATACTTACAGATATTCCATGAGTGCCATAGAGGGCATAGTAATAGTGATTTTTGTAATTGCTTTGTGTTTAGTTATAATTAGACATCTAATGCTAAAACCATCCAATAATCGCTCCTGGGTTAATGATAATGATAGGTTGGCCAATGCTGAATTTGATGGAAATTATGTAACGATAAAAAATATTAGAGATTTTAATTGGAGAAGCACAAGAGATTATGACGAAAGATGGATTGAAAAAAAATTTAATCTAACAGAAGTTTCCAAATTATGGTTTGTCTTGGAGTATTTTGATCCAAAAAAAAGGCAGATGGCTCACACAATTTTGGGATTTGAGTTCAAAGATGGGAGTAGAATATGTTGCTCTATAGAGGTAAGAAGAGAAAAGGGAGAGAAATATCATCCAATCAGGGGATTCTTTAGACAGTATGAATTAATTTATGTTTGGGCTACAGAAAGGGATGCCATAGGCGTGAGGGCTAGATGTAGGAAAAAGTCAGTAACACATTTATTTGAGGCAGTTGTATTAGGCCCGGGAAACGAAAGAAAGATGTTAGAATCATACTTGAAAAGAACAAATAAATTATATGAAAGTCCGGAATGGTATAATACAATAACTAATACCTGTACAACAAATATTGTTAATCATGTTAACGAAGTGTATCCTGGAAGGGTACCAAAAGCAATTTCAATATTTTTACCTGGTTTGAGTCCTAAATTATTGTACAATAACAATTTAGTAAAGATAGATTCATCATTAGAAAATACTCTGGAAAAAAGTATAATTGATTCTAAAGCTAAAACTTGGGATGGAAAATCAGATTTTGGAAACTGGATAAGAAAGTAGATATTTCATTTAAAAAGATATTATGAGGATAAAATATGCTAATCATAAATCCATTGAAATTAACCAAATCAGTTGAGTGGGATTTGCCCCCCTCAAAAAGTCACATGATAAGATGGTTAGTTGCAGCATCTCAAAATGAACAAGAAACTATAATAAAATTTAATGGAGAGCCGGGAAAAGACATAATATCTATGAAAAGGTGTATAGAAAATTTTGGAGTTGAAGTTACTGAATCAGAAAATATTTGGAAAGTTAGAGGCATTAATTTTGGAGGAGGAGGCATAAAAAATATTAATTTTAATTGTGGCAATTCAGGAACTACTACTAATTTTGTGACCGTTATGGCCTCTTGTTTCGATACTGAAATTATTTTAGATGGAGATGATTCACTAAGGAATAGAGACTTTTCAGAGATAAATAATGCATTACGTAGTATGGGGGCGATTATCTCATCTGATAATCCTCCATTTAAAATAAAGGGGCCTGTAAAATTTGATAAAGTAACAATAAATACTCAAAAAAGTAGCCAACCATTATCTTCTTTGATTATAGCATTTGATAAAAATTATAAAAATTTCACAATTGAGTGTACTGGAGAGCCAGTTAGTAGAGATTATAGTGAATTGACAATTAATATTGCTAAAGAATGTGGAGTGACGGTAAGAAAAAATAATAATAATATAACTTTGAATTGTGATAAATTTATTGTACCTAAGATTGTAAAAATACCTCAAGAAATAAGTCTTTTTCCAATTAGTGTTCTTCTTTCAGAACTACATGGTGTAGAATTCAAAATAAGTAATTTAGGGGAGTCAGATTTTCTAAAGAGCTCTATTGAAATGATTAGAACAATTGATAAAAAAGTATTAAATTTAAGAGATTGTAGTGATTTTATAACTCCTGCTGCGGCCATACTAGCCATAAGGAAGGGAGGAGAAATTATCGGCGCAAAGCATGCAAAGGGGAAAGAATCAGACAGAATAGAGAAAACAGTAGAATTATTGAAGGCGTTTGGTATGGATTGTGAAATAGATGAAGAAAAATTATTAATTAAAGGTAATCAATTACCAAAAAGACCTGAAAAACCCATAAAAACTTACTTAGATCATAGAATAGCCATGACTGCTATGGCATTGGCTACATATTCAGGAGGAGAAATAGATAATCCAGAAATATCAGAAATAACTGATCCAACATTTATTGAGAAAATTTTAGATCTTGGATAAGAACATTATAGGATTTATATAAAAAAACAAAGTTGATTCTGATTCGGAAAGATGAAGTTTGTTGAAATAATAAGTAAATAGATTGAGATAATCTAGATAATCATTGAATTGCCTTATAATTAAATACAGGAGGTTTGTCGCCAGCAAAAGAGGGTTCGCAGATGGCACGTAAACCGGCAGTAATGTATCGTCAAATAAAAGGACAATCATTTACTAGGAGACAATATACAGGGGGTGTCCCAAATAACAGAATTTTACGATATCATATGGGCAACAGAAAAAGGGCTGAAGCTGGAGATTTTAAAGTAACTGTTGAGTTAAAGGCAGATAATCCGTGCCAAATTAGAGATAGTGCATTAGAAGCAGCAAGACAAGTTGCAAACGCAACAATAAGGACGACTGCCGGAACTGATGGATACGCACTTAGAATGCATACTTATCCTCATCAAATACTTAGAGAAAATAAACAGGCAACTGGTGCTGGGGCAGATAGGGTCTCACAAGGAATGAGGTTATCGTTTGGGAAAAACGTAGGTACTGCAGCAAGAGTTCAGAGAGGACAAACAGTGATTTCGATAAAGACGGAGCCAGAAAATTATTTAGCAGCTAAAAATGCTTTAAGGAAGGCTAACTGTAAATTTCCAACTCCTTGTACGACTTCTGTTACAAAGGGTTCGGAGCATTTGAAAGGCCTAGTATAGTCGTGAAATAACATGGGAGATTCAGACCCTTTAGAAATTTTGCAAAATTCTTTGCTGGGTGCACCGATAATATGGAAGGGAGATTACCCATATTTCATACACCCAATCTCTGATGGAATTCCTAGAATGGATGCTAAAGTCCTAAGAGCTACCAGAGACTTAATAGTGAATAGCGTTGATTGGGAAGAAATAGATTTGATAGTAAGTGTGGAAGCTATGGGCTTACCTCTATTAGCAGCAGTAGGAGAAAAAACAGGGAAACCTACGGTGGTAATAAGAAAGAGAACTTATGGAATGGAGGGAGAAGTTAGAGTAGATGTATCGACAGGATATTCTGAATCAACTGTATATATCAATGACATTAAAGCGGGAGAAAAAATATTGATTGTTGATGATGTTATTTCCACTGGCGGAACTTTGCAACCGATTCTTCAGACTTTAGAGGATATGGGAGTTATTCTACAAGATATTGTCATTGCGATAGAGAAAGGTGAAGGTAAAAAAAGATTAGAAATAGAAAAACCAAATTGGCCAATAAGAACTTTAGTAAAGATAGAAATTATTGAAGGAAAAGTGGGAATAATTTAATGAGGTTTGCTTATGGATTTAGAGAGGCATGATTTCCAATTGATTGAATTAGTAGAAAAGATAAAGAAAAATGATAATCGTTTGATTGCTCTTCAAGTACCTGAAGGATTGAAGATGCAAGCATTGGAAATGATGGACAAAATAGAAGCAGATTCTGAAGCAAAGGTGATATTGGCTGCAGATCCTTGCTATGGGGCTTGTGACCTAGTTCATGATAAAATGAAGATGATGGGGGTAGAATTGGTAGCTCACATGGGCCATAGTCAAATGAATATAGATTCAGGCATGCCTACACATTTTATTCCTGTTACTTATGATGGTGAGCCCGAAATAGAACCAGTGATAGAAATTTTACTGAAGCATAAAGCAATGGCAGAGCATAGAATGATAGAAATTGAAAATGATATAAATCCTGTAATTACTGAAAATGAGGGCAAAGCTCGCTTTCTTGATGCGGTGGGAAGGATTACTCCTTTGAAAGGGAATAAACTAGGATTAGTTGGCTCTATACAACACCTCCATCTACTAGAAGAATATAAAGAAAAGATAGAAAAAATTGGTTTTGAGGTCGTAATTCCTGTTGGAGGAGAGAGATTGACTTTTCCTGGTCAAGTTTTAGGGTGTAATTATTCTGGAGATAGAGATGATATTGGTCATTACTTATTCTTGGGTTCTGGAGATTTTCATCCAATAGGTTTGGTTATGCATACAGGCAAACCTTTAGCATTACTTGACCCATATAATGGAGAAGCTAGCGAAATGTCCTTACAGAGAATAGAAAGAATTTTACGACAAAGATTTGGTTTAATAATGGCAGTAGATAAATCAAATAGTTTTGGTATATTAATCGGAGAAAAACCTGGACAGATGAGGAGGAATCTTGCTATCCGTATGAAGAGATTACTAGAAAAACACAATAAAAGAGGATATCTCCTTGCACTGGATCATGTTAGTCCTGATTTGATAGACTTCTATCCTGTTGATGCATTTGTAAATACTGCGTGTCCAAGAATTGCAATAGATGATTCAGTGAGGTATGCTAAGCCATTGATTACTCCTTTTGAATTAGAGGTTGCACTAGGCGAAAAGAAATGGGAAGGCGGCTATCAATTCGACGAGATACCATAATTATGAGGATAGAAAGAAAATATACGGTAGAATTATTCTTCTTCATCGTCATCATCTGCAAGCAGAGATTCCCAATCTAACTCATCTTCTGCGGATAAATACCAAAGAGCACCCATTACTGCTGCCAAGAGAAATCCAACGATGTCTTGAGTACTAAATCCTGTATCTGGCCTGAATGCTTCGTATTCTGTCGAAGTTATAAGGTCAATCAAAAATAATTTATCGCCCTGGAATACTATTCCAGTCATATTAACTAATTCAAATATTACTAAAACTATTGTTGAAATCAACAATATCTGTCTAACGTTGTCGGGCAGTTCCAAATCCATACCAATATCGAGGCAAAGGTCTTATATTAACTATGCCACTAAAAATACGTAAGATATAGAATTATTTGATTATTTGTCATTTTCTAAGATTTTTTTGGCCATGTCAGACCAAGAGTCTAATTTCTTTGAATTAATGATTTCCATAATTTCTGAATCGTTCATTTTAGAAACTTGTTCTATTGTAGATATTCCTTTCATTTTGAGTCTTTTTGCGCTAACATTACCTATACCCGGAATAAGAGTTAGATCCTCATTATCGAAAGCTGGAGGAGTCGGGTTATCTGTAGATATGGCATCTGAACCTGCACTGAAATTTAAAATTCCATCATCCAATAAGTCTGCCAAAATATCTTCCATCTTTCTACCTGTTTTTTCAGCAATTAATTTTGAATCTAGCCTATCGGCATGTTCCTTCGCAATCTTACTCTTTTCAGACTCACCCATGAGATCTAAGACTTGAGCAAGACCTCTCCAATATTCTGAAACATCTCCATTGTTAATTGTGGCTTTTTTCCAAACATCCAAAGCACCTACAAGATTTCCTTGTGCCATTAATCTGTTTGCTCTTGTAGAGGCATCTTCGGACTCTGATGCCTGTTCTAAAAGAGAATCTAATTCTATATCTTCAGATTGCGATTCAGAGGAGTTTGTCTCAGGCTCTTCTTCAGGCTCTTCTTCAGGCTCTTCTTCAGGCTCTTCTTCAGGCTCTCCACTAGTTTCTTCCTCATCGAAGTCATCNAAGTCATCAAAGTCATCAAAGTCATCAAAGTCGAGTTCTTCTTCGATTTCTTCGGCCTTTTTCTCTGCTTCAGCAGCTTTCTTTTCAGCCTTAGCAACTTTCTTTTCAGCCTTAGCAACTTTCTTTTCGGCTTCTGCCGCTTTTTTCTCGGCGACCTTGGCTTTCTGAACTAGTTTAACTGCAACCTGCTCAGGGATAACTGTAGTCTTTACTTTCCCAGAGAAAAATAGATTGAGCGATAAAATGAGTATTATTACAAAAATTATAACGTCTTGAGAGCTTACAGCTGGACCAGGACGTAAATAGTCACCCCCAGTCAATAATTCCCTCAAAAACAATTTTTCTCCCAATAAATTAAGAATATTTACAATCTCTAAAGAAATCAATGATAAAAGGATAATTATAGATAAAATTTGTATCGTATTACTTTTTTTAGTTGACATGTTTGGCACACTCAGCAGGACATGGAATGAGCATTTATATATTAAATAAACCACTAGAAATAAAGATATTGAGATTAGTTCTGAAGAGAGGTTGCGTAATCTCTACATTCTTTACCCCTACCTATCATCCCTAAATCTTCATAGTAATCTGCTAATTCCAACCATTTTGAATAGTTTGTATTTTCTTTTCCGATTGCTTTTAACAAATCATCAAATGAATTCGGCGTATCAGTAGGGTTTTCTGAGGTTTTTTGTATTGGATATTTTTTATAGACTGCTTCTAAAAGTTTTTCATATCTTCCTTCGAATTTATCTAATAATTTTTCTATACCGGCTATCTTTTTATCTGGATCATCTAGATTTTGCCTGTAAGCATCTTCAATTAAAACTGAAACACGTACTCTAGTCAATTCTCCTTCTGTTAATTCTACATTTACATTTGGATTCTCGGCTTGATCTTCACTATCAGAATCCTCATCCTCCCAATTCAAAGAATCTTCATCAGGTTCTTCCACAGGTTCTTCCTC
>QQRX01000078.1 GCA_003602595.1 Candidatus Poseidoniales archaeon
TCTTCAATTCCTACTAAATTAGCGATTGTAGAATTCAATTTTATATTTTTTTTATAAAACTTATCACATTTACATATCGGGCACAATAATTCTTTATTGGCAATTATATAGCCCTTTGATTCCTCATCCATATTGTTGGCTATAATATGCTACTTTTCAATATGGCCTATAGTCAATATAATTTACCGACTTTCGATGGGATGACATGCAGAGGGAAAATACGGCGTCTAGAATATTAGAAGCAACAAAGAATTCGGGACAACATTACAAAAATAGTATCCCTATGATTGCCAGTGAAAATATATTAAGTCCATTAGTTAGGGAAGCATGTAATTCAGATTTACATGGAAGATATGCAGAAGGACTTCCTGGAAAGCGATATTATCAAGGTTGTGAAGATTTTGATACTATTGAAGAAATGGGCATTGAACTTGCAAAATCAGTATTCAATTGTAATTTTGCCAATATACAATCTACTTCAGGAACAAACTCAAATTTGGGTGTTTTAAAGGCTCTTGCAAATCCAGGAGAGACAATTACTGCAGTCTCTACTGCAGATGGAGGACACATATCTCATGCTAGAATGGGCGCAGTAGGAATGAGAGGACTTAATTTAGTCACTTATCCTTGGAACGAAGAAAGAATGGAGCCAGACATAGATGCCTCTGCCGAACTAATAAGAGAAATAAAACCCAATTTGGTATTATTTGGCCAATCAGTTTTCCTATTTCCTACTCCTCTGAAAGAACTTTCAGATGCAGCCCATGAAGTTGGTGCTAAGGTAATGTATGATGGAGCACATGTAATGGGATTAATTGCAGGTAATCAATTCCAAAATCCTCTATCTGAAGGTGCAGATGTAATGACAGGAAGTAGCCATAAGACATTCCCCGGCCCGCAAGGAGGTTTTGTTTTATCCAATTCCACAGAACCAAAATTTATCAAAAGACTCAACAATGGAATATTCCCAGGAGTTTGTTCTTCCTATCACTTACATCATGTAGCAGGTAAAGCTATAGCACTGTCAGAATTTGAAAAATTTGGTGAAGATTATGCAAAGGATATAATTTCCAATGCAAAAGCATTAGCCCATTCTCTCGCAGAGCAGGGTTTTGATGTTCTAGCAGAAGAAAGAGGTTATACTGCTAGTCATCAAGTATTAACTAGGCATGGTTCAATAGATTCTGGAGCGGGAAAAGAAGCAGCTTCAATACTAGAAAAATCTGGCATAATTACGAATATGAATATGCTACCTGGAGATACCAAGGCTATGCAACCTAGCGGTTTGAGATTAGGAACTCCTGAGTTAACTCGTATAGGGATGGGAGTTGATGAAATGCAAGACGTAGCTAAATTCTTTTCCAGGGCGCTTATCGATAAAGAAAATCCTAAAACAATCAAAAAAGATGTTAAGGATTTCAAATCAAATTATCAAACCGTTCATTATTGTTTTGAGCCAGGGCCAGCATATCCTGGATTATGAATAAAGTTAGATATGATTTTATCCAATAGCACTTAGGAAGAAATATGGATTCTCAAGTTAAGTCGACGTTACTTGTTACATTCCTAATGATTTCATCTGGATGTACCGGCCTTCTTGATACTGATACAGAATCTCAGATTCCAATAATTGATTGCTCTTCAGAACCTTCAGGCCCGGACTGTTTTGAAAAAATAATTACCGAAGAAGATTGTAATACTGATGAAGTATTTATGGGGGAATCATGTAGGCCTATGTTGAGGCCAGAAAAATTAAATTATGGCGAAAACTCAATTCAATTATCATTAGGAGAAGAGATGCAACCACTTACTCCAAACTTTATTGGTGATGGTCCAAAATTATGGCAAGTAAGTCCTCCGTTGCCTCAGGGTTTGAATCTAGATGAGAGATCTGGGATGATTTATGGTTCACCAAACAAAACCTTAATCCCTACAATATTTACAATTAAGGGTTCTAATGAGGCCGGATTCTCAAATACTATACTTAAAATTGAAATTTTACCTCTTGAGTTAGGGAAATTAGAGTATTCATCAGAATTAATGAATTGTGTAATTTCTTTATTTTGTAATTTATCAAAACCATCCATCGATGGAATTCCAGATTCATGGTCGATAGAACCTCCACTTCCTAATGGCTTGATATTGAATCAAAATGGTTCAATAAATGGTATTATCACAACTCAACTAGATTCTAATCACACTATTTATGCCTCTAATTTAGCAGGAACAACTGAGGCAAAAATTAGGATAATTTCACTTCATTCTGCTCCTTTGGGTCTTAATTACGAGTACCATAATTATTCATTGACAAAATATGATTCTGTTGAAATAGAACCGAGTATTTCTGGTGGAATAATACAATCTTGGTCGATAACTCCTGAATTACCTAGGGGCTTAAGATTTACTTCAGATGGAAAGATAGAAGGAAAACCAATGGTTATGCAAGAATTTACCAAATACACAATTACAGCATCAAATAGCGGAGGTTCGCTGTCGACAGATATTCTTATTGAAATTATTGACATACCGGTGGAAAACATTCAATATACCAATTATTATTTCAATTTAACAAAAAATAAAGTTATAGATGCAATCGAACCTAACTGGGAAGGTGGAGAGCCTTTATCTTGGGAAATTTACCCTCTACTTCCTGATGGTCTATTTCTAAATTTCGAAACCGGAAATATTAGTGGTATGGCCATAACAGAACAAAATTGGGTGACATATGATATCTGGGCAAATAATACTGGAGGATCTAGTAGTACTCAAATAATGATAAAAATAACTAATCAAGTTCCTAGTAACATATCTTGGCCACTTCAAGAATTAATCTTAGAATCAAATTCCTCTTTCATAATTTCTCCGATTAATATAGGGCCAAATATTGATTCATGGGAAGTATATCCTCCACTTCCAGATGGATTATCAATTACTTCCAATGGTTCAATCCAAGGTGTACCATTGTTACGCACAGATTGGATTAATTATGAAATTTGGTCAAATAATACAGGAGG
>QQRX01000079.1 GCA_003602595.1 Candidatus Poseidoniales archaeon
TTGATTGTAGTACGCTCAAGTGTTTCTGGTATTAGATGTAGATTGAAAGTATTTTTATTTACTTTTCCGATAGTCAAACTGATTCCATCTACAGCGATGTATCCTTTTTCCATAATATAGGGCTTTAATTCGTCATTTATTGATATCTCTAAATCTACGCCTTCACCATTATTTTTCCTAGATGCAATAGATGATTTACACATTATATGGCCTGAAAGTAGATGCCCCCCCAATTCATCTCCAATTTTCAAAGCACGTTCTAAATTTACAATATCTCCTTCTACAGATTGACCAAGTGTTGTACGCGACAAAGTTTCTTGTATAGCGTCGAAGAAAACTATCGTATCTTTTTGACTTGTTACAGTCATACATACTCCATCAATAGATACACTTGAGCCAAGACTTAGGTGTGAACTCAAATGACCTAAATCAATAGAAAAAGTTGATGAGGTACTTTTTTTATCAATCGAGATGATAGTACCAGTTCCTTGTACGATTCCTGTAAACATCTAATCTTCCTCATATGGTCCGCCCATATCATTTGGCCAAATATCTAATATTTTTGCAATAATCTTTCTAGTACCATCCAAATCGTCAGAGAGTCCTTCGACTCTAAGGACTTCGATGTCACCAAATCCGTGTTCAATTAGTCCTTTCTTAATTGAATCTATAGAATGTTTCTGATCATATCCTAGAGCAATTTTATTTGGCCTCACTTCACTCAATATTTCAAAAATTGGCACTTCAGGAGGATTGCCAATTATTGAACTATCCACGGGCTTGAGACCGCTCACCATTCTAGATCGTAAATTATGATTAGTTATAGGTTCATGTTTACGCTTTCTTACCGTTTCATCGTGTGCAACGACAACTACTAATTTATCTCCTAATGATTTTGCCTGTTCTAAATAATGTAAATGACCTGCATGTAATAAATCAAAAACCCCTACTGCCATGACTACGGTAGACATACGATAAACTCTCCAATACTAACCATATTTGTTAAATTATCCCAAACACATCTAAAATATCTTCACCAGTCAACATAGGAATTCTATTTTTAATAGCGTATTTCCTAGCATCTTCAACAGATAGTGCTCCATCTCCCTCGGGTTCTAACATTTCTGCACCTATAGTACATGGAGTCAGTCCAGCAAGACGAGCCATAGCAACGGCTAGCTCTGTGTGCCCTTGACGTGACTTTAGACCTCCAGGAGATTCGCGACAAAGGGGTATGTGACCGGGTGTTCTGAATTCCTTACCTAAAGCTTTACGTGCTTCCAAATGATTGAAATCATTAGAAAATATTTCATTTGTTAGTTCCCCAAATCTACGCGTAGTTAATGCACGATCTTTATCAGTTATTCCAGTAAACGTCTCTCTATGGTTTAGAGATAGTGTAAATGCTGATTTGGAATCATATTTTAAATCATCAGTAATTAACTCAGACAGTATGGGATTTTCCTCTACTAATTTAGGGTGAGAATGTATATCTTGTAACCAAGGTAACCCGAATAATTCGCCCACTTCATTTCCTATTGCTAGAAATAATAAACCTCCACAATCTTTTCTCAGTCTCCTCATTATTCTTGGAGTAGCGGCTGAAGCAGGCCAGAGTAAATCAGTTTCTTGCTCTCTAAATGAAGAATCGAAAATCATTACTGGATTTCCGTTTGAGAATGCCTCTATGGCTGCTTCCACTTGTGATGTCATGGGCCTCGGAGGGCGTACTGATACCCATTCTTTTCGGTCAGAAAGTATCAATTTGGAATGCCCCTAGCATGACCATGCCTAGTCGTGTAGAGGTGAGAGTTCCAGTCAGAGTTGATTTAGCAGGAGGATGGACAGACGTACAGCCATATACTTCTGATTATGGAGGAGAAGTAGTAAATTTTACTATTAATAAATACATTAAATGCTCAATGGAACAAGACAATGAGGGTAAGAAGAAAATTGAATATTCTAGTGACGTCCCTACAGGATCTGGACTAGGCACTAGTGGAGCAATGAATGTTGGATTGATAGCCACTATAGCGGGAAAAAATAAAACTCCCGAAGATATTGCAGAATTAGCATTTAGATTTGAAGAGTTGTTAGAAAATAAAGGTGGTAGACAAGACCAATGGGCTTCTGCAAAAGGAGGGTTTAATCATTTACTATTTATTGGGGATGAGGTAGAATCATTGCCTTTTGAGCCGATGCGTTCTGCAAAAAATTGGTTGCGTAAGCATTTTGTAATCTTTTTCTCTGGAATAGAGCATAATTCTGGTGAATTACATAAAGATATTTGGGACAGATATAAGAACGGAGATGAGGAAGTTTTGGAAGGATTACACTGTATTAGAAGGGCCGCAAGAATAATGGCAAATGGTTTACAACAAGATAGGAGAGAAATGGTTGTCGAATCGCTAAGAGAAGTTTGTCGAGGAGTAGATATGATGGATTCACAGATTCACGGGCCTTTTCTTCCAGTAATCCAACCATTATTAGATTCTAAGAAAGTTATAGCTTGGAAAGCTTTAGGTGCTGGCGGAGGAGGTTCTGTAGGATTACTCTGTTCAGCAAATAATAAAGAAACAGTCGTAGAAGCAATTAAGAAAAAGGGATGGAAAAATATTGAATGGGAATACGATGATTTGGGAATAATAGTTGAGAAGAAAGAATAAATGTTTATTGCGAATGAAAATCGTACCAAATGAGCATTAGTGATTTTTTTGTGCCAAATATCAAACGTTAGATTAGTTTCGTCACATGCATGGTTGAGCGTAGGACACTATTAGCAAGCTCTCTCATAATGATATTCATATTGCCATTAGCAACCTCAACTATTCTGCCTCCTGATAATTCCAAAGGAGGTTTTGATGCCAAAGGAGTTTGGACTGAGAGAGTAGAATCCGGGATACATAATGAATGGTGGTTAGACTGGAGCAGAGATAAGAATCTAAATCGTATTGATGATAGATTAGAGTGGATATTAGAACAACCAGTGGAGATTCAAAATGACTGGTGGAAAAGAGCGCCAGAGAAGAGTTCTAGATTATTTATCAATTATGACCATCACCCAACCGATTACGACGTGAAAGCAATTGAAGAAATTGGTGGAGAAGTAACTTTTAGACCTAAATATCTTGATAATTTGATAGTTACAATTTCTACAGAACAAATAACTAGTGAATCAGGAATTTTATCTTTGAACGGCGTAGTGATGATTGAAGATTTAGGTTTAGCAGAACCTAATATGCACGAAGCTGCTCCGACCATGGGCGTTAATTCTGTATGGGATGATCTAGGACTAGACGGGACAGGCTCAACTATAGCAATACTAGATACAGGAGTTCGAGGCGATCATGAAGGACTAAATGACATGGATGACGATCCATTTACTTGTGTAACTGATCCTCCGAACCCTTTAGACCCTAATCCTCAGCCAATATCCGATTGTGACCCAAAAATAGTTGCTTTTTATGATGCTGTTTTTACTGACGAAGAACAAGATCCTTCAACATCATATGATTCTGGAACTCATGGCACTCATGTGGCAGGAATAGCAGCAGGTTCAGGAGGAGGACAAACAGACACAAGTACCGGTTTAAGATATATTGGGGCAGCACCAGGGGCATTTCTTGTTACTATTTTGGCTTGTTGTGATGGAGATATAGAGGACATAATACAAGGCGCGCAATGGGCTATTGAAAATAAAGAAAAGCACAGTATAGACATATTGACTTCCTCCCTAGGCGAACAGCAGATAGAGAATCATATTGATAATGATGGTAGTTCTTCGTGGAGTAGGCAAATGGATTATGTAGTTGAGGCAGGAATCATAACTACATTATCTGCTGGTAATGAATTTGGAGGAGCTACGTTTGCAGGATGTAATACTATTGACAGTCCAGGTGATGCTGAGTTACCAGTAACTGTTGGTAGTTTAGACAAAGACCTTGGATTGGCAATATATAGCAGTAGAGGATATACTTCTGATTTGAGAGTTAAGCCTGACGTAGCAGTAATAGGTTCCAATATTATGGCGCCAGATGCAGCAACTAGTGATGGTTACACAAGCAAATCAGGAACAAGTATGGCAACTCCTTTAATGGCAGGGATTGCAGCACTAATGATACAAGCCAATCCAGATTTGACTCCTGAAGAATTCAAAGATATCATCAGAGTAGATTCGATTGAAAGAGAGATAGCACTACTCAATGACCCGGGATTTAATGATTGTAGTATTTTAGAAACTAGGCCAGATAATGAATTTGGATACGGCCAGGCGGATCCTGTAGCATTTGTAGAGTCAGCAGGAAATATTGATCGTTCACTGAATATTTCTATTAATTTGGAGACATTACAAACTATCACAAATGAAAGTTATGTTTCTGGAACTTCTTCAGGTGCTGTTTCGGGACAAGGTGGAGAAGTCCAGGTCAGAGTAGGTAGTGGAGATTGGAAAGGTGCTGCAGACGTAGGAGGAAATGGAGATTGGTCAGAATGGCGAGTGAAACTTCTGCCTCATGAAAAATCAGGAAATTCTACAATTTATGCTAGATTGATAATATCAGAAGACAGGATTTCGCCTGTTGATGCAAAGCGTGTTTTGCTTGTCGATGAAGCTGCTTCAGATATGGGCAATGATGGAGATTTGATATCAATAGGATCCCATATATTTTTCATTCCATTCTTCATTGCACTGGCAATTTTGGCATATGCTGCCATAAATGAAAGATGGATAGATAAACTAGAGAAAAAGGGCGAAATATCTCAAAAAGAAAGATTTGATATCAACAGATATGATCCGAGAAGAATTCCGCAAATAACTAGAGATATAGGTAAGGAGTGGAATAATGGTGCATCATTAATAGAAAATCAATTTAGAAGATTAGTATCTTTATGTGTCTTATATTTAGCACAAGGACTACCTGCCGGGTTTACTTATGTTGCCTTTGTAGCATACTTATCTGATAACGGAACTCCTCCCGAAGAAATAGCGATTCTCTTTGCTACAATTGCACTTCCATGGACTTTCAAATTCGTATGGGGACCAGTAATTGATTTACTAGTAATTCCAGAATATGGTAGAAGAAGGCCTTGGATTTTATTTGCTCAATCGGGGATGGTCATTTCTCTTGCAACTATACTATTTGTACCTAATATTATAGATAAAATAGCATTGGTCACATTTTTGTTATTCATTCATAATCTATTCTCCTCATTACAGGACGTAAGTGTAGATGCTTTGGCCGTTGATGTATTACAGCCTGATGAAGTAGCTAAGGCTAATGGAATGATGTTTGCAACAAAGAGAGGAGGTATGATACTTGGAGGGGCTGTTTTAGGCATGCTAGTCCCAACGTTTGGTATTAAATTTGTAATAATGATACAAATCCCATTACTAATATTAATTATGCTATTACCACTATTTTTACGTGAGAAACCTGAAAATAAATTATTTCCGTGGAATAATTCAAGAGATGAAAATGATAGTGTCGAGGATGTATTGGCCGAATCCAAAGAAGATTTAAATTTAGCATGGGAAGAAAACGAAGATTCCAAATTCAGAAGTGCTCGTTGGACTGCAAGTAATATATATGAAAATAGAATTAGTATCTCTGCTGCATTATTATGGATTGGATTAGTGGCTTGGATTTTTGGTAGTGCAATAGATATTCTTTACCTCATTGGTGAGCCACTTATTGGAGGCATGATAGAAGAAATTTTTGTAAAATTATCTATTATCAGTACTCTTGGAATATATTTGATTATGGCATCTATCTTAATGATAGTTGTAGAAGGTTTTGGAGTTAAATTACCAGAGATTATGAGTCCATTGGCGTTCTCTCCATCTACTGCAAAGGTAAGTGTTGCCAATACGGCGTATTATATTGTGCAAGGATTTTCAACTCGCTCATCATTCTTACTAATATTTTTGTGTTTACTTTCCGACTTGGCATTATTCGTAGATCCAATAATTGTGGATATTTTCATTAATGAAGCAGGATGGTCACAACAAAAATACAATACAATAATTGGAGGAATAGTAGTTTTATTTACGATGTTGGGGCAAATATTTGGAGGATTTTTAGGAGATAGATTTGGAGTCAGAGAAATAGCAATGATTGGATTTACCCTTCTTGCTCTAGCGAATGCAGGACTAGCATTACTTAACGCATATTGGGAAGATACCACTATCATGACTATTTATTTGTGCGTGAAGGCACTAATATATGGAATTGCTTGGATATGTGTTATATCAGT
>QQRX01000008.1:0-27089 GCA_003602595.1 Candidatus Poseidoniales archaeon
TAGTTATATGATCTATATGATTCATCATTATTAGCAAAAGTTACACACGGTGAGATAACATCAATTACTGCCATTCCCTTGTGGCTAATTGCTGCACGAAGAAGCGCAGTAAGTTGTTTTTTACTCCCAGAAAATGATCTAGCAACAAAACCACATCCAAGATTTAATGCCATTGCACATAAGTCGATAGGATTTTGAGTATTGACAGCACCTTTCTTTTTCTTAGAGCCTTTTTCGACGGTGGCACTATATTGGCCTTTTGTCAAGCCATACACTCCATTATTTTCAATTATGTAGACCATATTCAAATTTCTTCTAATTGCATGAACAAATTGCCCTATTCCGATACTTGCAGTATCGCCATCTCCTGAAACTGCAATAAATGTCAAATCTTTATTCACCATATTTGCTCCAGTGGTTACAGATGGCATTCTACCATGTACTGTGTTGAAACCATGACTTTTCCCCAAGAAATAAGCTGGAGTTTTTGATGAACAACCTATCCCACTCATTTTAGCTATACCTTCAGGAGGTAGTCCATTCTCCCAAGCAGCTTGTATAATAACGTTAGATATCTGATCGTGTCCACATCCTGGACATAATGAAGATTTACCACCTTTATATTCCGACTTTTCCAGATCTATTACGTTTAACTTAACAATTGCTATTTTAACCCCTCCAGTACACTAATAATTTTCTCGGAATAAAGTCTTGCTCTTGGCGGCATACCATCACTGTACGCTACACTGTGCAGTTTCTTAAGTAATTGTGTGGGTAATTCTTTTCTTAATATGCCATATAATTGCCCATCTCTATTCATTTCCAATATTATAGTGTTATCATGCCTAGAGATGAAGGATTCTAACTCAGAATGGTAAGGTAATGCTCTGATTCTGCAAGTACTTACGGACAAACCCCTTGACTCTAAAATATCATCAATTTCAGCAATTGAATTTTCCATCGAACCATAAAAAATTATTCCCAATTCTTTTTTCTCTTCTTCACGAAGTATTGGTGCTGGAAGATTATCTCTAGCTCCGTCTATTTTCTTCTTCAACCTCTTCATAGTCTTCTGATAAACTATTGGATCTTCAGAGTAAATTCCATCCTCGTCATGCCCTGTCCCTCTATACAAAATAGGATCAATTCCACTCCCAGGTAAGGTTCTGTATGGTATGCCATCTCCATCTACATCACGATATCTTCCATAATTGGGTACTGCATCTAATTCTTGTTGATTACGTATCAATTTTCCTCTATCCATTTCGGATTCTGGATATACGAAACCTTTTGTTGGCCATCTATTCATTCCTAAATCTAAATCACTAAATCCAAACACCATAGTTTGATATCTTTCGGCATAATCAAAAGCTCTCCACCCAAACTCAAAACATTCGTCTACATTACCAGGTATCAGAACAATATGTTGCGTATCACCGTGACTTGCTTCATACAGCATAGACAAATCACCCTGTTGAGTTCTTGTCGGCAATCCTGTGGAAGGGCCTACTCTATTGACGTCCCAAATTACTCCTGGAACTTCAGCAAAATATGATAATCCGATAAATTCTGACATCAATGATATACCTGGTCC
The DNA here is from genome assembly GCA_003602595.1 of Candidatus Poseidoniales archaeon. Lineage (GTDB taxonomy): Archaea > Thermoplasmatota > Poseidoniia > Poseidoniales > Thalassarchaeaceae > MGIIb-O3. Next base: position 1,595 of record QQRX01000008.1, read on the forward strand.
ACTGGTACATGTCATTCCTCTGCCGCCTGCCCAACCTGCACCCAAAACCATGCCTGCTGCAGCTAATTCATCTTCTGCTTGTATTACGGCACAAGTTGTGCCTCCATCCTTTGCAGTACGTAATTCAGGAAGCCATTTGATGATTCCCTCTGCAACAGATGAAGAAGGAGTAATAGGATACCATGAAAGCATATTTATCCCTCCATATATAGATCCAAGAGCCGTGGCTTCATTTCCTTCAATCAGAAAAGTTTCTGAGTCTTTAGGCCTAGATTCTGCTTTGAAATCAGTGTTAATATCCCAATTTTCTGATGCATATGCAATTCCTTCGTTTATCGCTTGCATATTCATTTCAATCGCTTTCTCTTTACCTTTAAATTGAGTTTTAACTGCTTTTACAATGTCTTTAGAATCAATGCCTAATATGTGTGCCAAACCTCCAACGTAATACATATTAGCCATTAATTTAGCCATCTTTGGATTGATTTTTCTTGCCATTTTAGTCATAGGCATACCGAATGAAAAACAATCATCTCTATCTACAGGAAGTTTAACATCTTCATTGAAAATTATTATTGTTCCCGATTCAAGATTCGATATATCCTTCTCCCATGTATCTTTATTCATTACAATCTGGATATCAGTTTTATCTCCTGGTGCTTGATAACCGGCTTCACTAGCACGTATTATGAACCATGTTGGTAATCCTGAAATATTACTTGGAAATAAATTCTTACCACTTACTGGGATTCCCATTTCAAACATAGTGTGGAGTATAATTAGATTGGATGATTGAGAACCAGTTCCATTAGCAGTAGCAATATTGATTACAAAATTATTGACATTTGAATTCATTTTTTTTTCCTGACTCCACTTCTCTATCTGAGTAGGACCTTACTCACTAAATTGGTTGCGGTGAAGTTAAGGCTTTAGCCATTACCATCGAGAATTCTTTTTTATTAATTATTCTAAGTTTTGCTTCCGTTGGCATTTTGAATGATTAGTTGTCCGCTAAGTTCAATGCCAGTACCGGAGACATTGCAAAAAGCTTGGGATGAAGCTAACTCATTAATAGAAAATGGTGAACCAGAAAAAGCTTTAGACATTCTTAGAGATGCTTGGTTGGAATGTAAAAACGATACTCAAAGATCTCAGACATCTCGTTATGCCGCTGATGCAGGTACTTTGTGGGGTGAAATGGATATTAATGCTCAAAAAAGAAGATGGCAAAAGGCGTATAAAAATTATAAAACTGCATTAGATTTCAATCCAAAAGATAAAGAAACAAGACGAAGAATGAATAAATTAGCATCAATGATGGATGAAAATGGTATTTCCATTAACAGTGGGTTTCAGATGTTTAGTGAAGGAAATCCAACGCCCATGGGAATTTTAGCCATAGTAGTTGCAACTATGGTTTTCCTAACTTCTTTCAAAATTGTTACCGAGGCATTAGATCCTGATGGAATAGGATTATGGGATGCATTAACCGGTGAAGAATCATCCGATATTGTTTTACTAAACAGTTCAGTCATTTTAGAAATATCTTATGTAGATTCAACCGATACACGTATCGATGTTGATGTTGAGATAGAACTTAGGCCAGATTTTGCACCAATACATGTTGAAAATTTCCTAATTCTCACTTCTGAAGGAAAATATGATAATACCGAATTTCATAGAATAATCGATAATTTTATGATACAAGGAGGAGATATTGATCATCTAGAAGGAAGAGGTGGATATGCCGGTAAATGGTTTGGTTATTGCAATGGCCAAGAACGTAACTCTTCTGATGATTGCGATCCCAGTTCTTGGACAATTCCTGACGAAACCTCATCAGAAAATCCTGGTCTTTTACATGAAAGTTGTACAATCTCAATGGCCAAAACCGCACCTCCAAATACTGGAGGAAGTCAATTCTTCTTAATTCCTGAAGATAGTGAACCTAATCATTTGAATGGAGTACATACTGTATTTGGTGAGATAGTTAGTGGTTGTGAACATGTTACTGCAATTAGCGAAGTACCAACCTCCGGTGAAAGCCCAGTAAATACTGTGCAACTGAAGAACGCATACATTGTAGTTTGATAAATGTCGTAATTAATTACAGTAGGGTTAAAATTACTTTAATTGTCCGCGTTGAATGAGAGCCATATGATTGATAATAATCCATTTGATTCTTTATCTAAATTTGAAACCAATGATGGTACATTATCGAATTATGCAAGTTTACAAAGACTTCAAGATTTGGGCTATTGTAATTTAGAAAAGCTACCCTTTACAATAAGGATACTTCTGGAGTCTGCATTAAGGAAATGTGATGGATTTCTAATCAAAGAAGAAGATGTTCTACGCATCGCCTCTTGGTCTCCTGATATGACTCCAGAAGAAATACCATTTAGTCCAAGTAGGGTACTACTTCAAGATTTTACAGGTGTTCCAGCAGTTGTTGATATAGCCGCATTAAGGGACGCTATGGTTGAACTAGGGGGAAATCCTGAAAAAGTAAATCCACAAGTTCCTGTAGATTTAGTTATAGATCATTCTGTACAAGTTGACTTCTCAGGACTTTTCTCAGATGCCAAAGAACGTAATTTAGATATTGAATACCAAAGAAATATGGAGAGATATAAATTTCTTAAGTGGGGCCAAAATTCACTAGATAACTTTAGAGCTGTTCCTCCCGGACGAGGGATTGTTCACCAAGTAAATCTTGAATGGATTGCTTCAGTTGCTAGAGAAGAAAATAATATTTGGTTTCCTGATTCTTTAGTGGGTACTGATTCACATACAACAATGGTTAATGGTTTAGGAGTATTAGGTTGGGGAGTTGGTGGAATTGAAGCGGAAGCAGTAATGCTGGGACAACCAATTTATATGCTTCTTCCAGAAGTTGTAGGTTTCAGATTAACAGGTAAATTAAATCCAGGAGTTACTGCTACTGATATGACTCTGAGGATTGTGGAAATGCTCCGTGAGCATGATTGTGTTGGAAAATTTGTTGAATTCTACGGTCCAGGTGTATCTAACCTGAATCTTCCAGATAGGGCTACTATAGCTAACATGGCACCTGAATATGGAGCAACTTGTGGCTTTTTTCCCGTAGATGACAAAACTCTTGATTATATGTTACTCTCAGGACGAAGCCCTAAAAACGTCGACAATGTCAAGAGATATTTACAAAATCAAGGATTATTCTTCAGCGATCAAACTGTAGAGCCTAATTTCACATCTTCAATTAATCTAGACTTATCAGAAGTAAATCCTGCAATGGCAGGTCCAAAGAGACCTCAAGATAGAGTTAACCTATCTGATATGAAAGTGCACTTCCAAGACTCATTAATTGCTCCGCTAGGATACAACGGACATGGACTATCAAATAACAATCTGACAGACTCATCCAAAATAAGAGGTACAGAAGAAAATCTAAAACATGGAGATGTAGTAATTGCTGCAATAACTAGTTGTACAAATACAAGTAATCCAAGTGTTATGATGTCTGCTGGGCTATTAGCAAGAAATGCTCGTTCACTCGGGCTAAAAATTAAACCTTGGGTAAAGCCAAGCCTAGCTCCTGGAAGTAGAGTTGTAACAGAATATTTTGATGCTGCTGGACTTACCGACGACCTATCTTCATTGGGTTTCAATGTCGTCGGTTATGGATGTACTACTTGCATAGGAAACTCCGGCCCACTCGATAGCAATATAGAATCTGCTATAGATGATTCCAATCTGATTGTAGGAAGTGTACTTTCTGGTAACAGAAATTTTGAAGGTCGGATACATCAAAAGGTAAAAGCCAACTATCTCGCTAGTCCTCCTTTAGTAGTTGCATATGCATTAGCAGGCACACTCGATTTCGATTTTGCATCTGAACCTTTGGGATTCTCAGAATCAGGAAAATCAATAATGCTTGAGGATATTTGGCCATCTGATGAAGAAATCAATTCTGTAATTTCCCAAGTAATTACTCCGGAAATGTTCAAAGAAAGGTATGAAGATGTTTTGGAAGAACCTAGATGGGAATCAATTCCAAGTAAAAAATCCGCACAATATGAATGGGATAAATCTTCAACATATGTACGTTTACCTACCTTCTTCGATGGAATCAAGGTAAATCCTGAAGATATAAGGCCTGTAGAAAAAGCAAGAGTTCTACTAAAGTTAGGAGATTCTATAACCACTGATCACATTAGCCCTGCTGGAGCATTTCCATCTCATGGGCCTGCAGGAAAATATTTGACAGAAAAGGGTGTTAAGCCTAGAGATTTCAACTCATTTGGAAGTAGACGTGGAAATCATGAGGTAATGATGCGAGGTACTTTTGCCAATGTCAGGATAAGGAATCAATTAGCTCCGGGTACTGAAGGTGGAGTTACCACTCATTTCCCTTCAAATGAAATTGTTCCGATATTTGAAGCAAGTGAGAGGTATCAAAGAACAAATACTCCACTAATCGTTTTAGCAGGTTCTGAATATGGCACAGGAAGTAGTAGAGACTGGGCAGCAAAAGGAACTTTGTTATTAGGGGTCAAAGTAGTAATTGCAACTTCATTTGAAAGAATTCATCGTTCCAATTTAGTTGGAATGGGAGTCCTTCCTTTAACATTCAAGGAAGGGGAAGATGCAAATAAATTAGGACTAGATGGTACAGAATTTTTTGATATTCCAATTTCTTCTAAATTGAAACCCCTATCTTGGATTACAATTTCTGCCAATAAGGTGGATGGTAGTATTGTCAAATTTGATGCTAAAGTACGTCTCGATACTCCTGTTGAAGCAGATTATTTCAGAAATGGAGGAATTTTACAAACCGTTTTGAGGAACTTGGCAAAAAAATAATTTAAGAGACATTTATGTTATGATACCTGGGAGGACTGTTTAATGGAAGATGATGAAGAGAAAAATTCTCTGCCCGGACCTCCTCCAGATCCATCGAGTATACCATCAGTAGTGAGGGCTGTGGGGAATTTAAATCTGAATAACAAGGTAGACGAACTGGGTTTTTCAAAGAAAACAGATCCTGATATGAACGCGATAATAGAATTCTTAAATGAGGTTGAAGAACCCATTCCCTTGTCAAATAATTTATCTGGTGATCCTCAAGCTGAGTCATGGTTACAGTTACTTATGACCTTAGTTGTTAGAGAACATGGACATTCTTCTTTGCCAATAAGTTCTATTGAGAAAGCTGTAGGTCAAAAAATGAATCGTGAAGGAGTAGATTTAGAAATTTTCTTGGATAGACTATGGATAATGGGAAGGTTAGAAAGAATTTATGGTGGAGCAGAAGTCCAATATTCGCCGAACCCTAGTTGGCTAGAATCTAAATAAAACAACAATTTTTCTCAAATCAGAATGCAATAAGGCATAATAATAAGATGAAAGTCCGAAGTAATATGATTAGAGACAACTATCAACGTGACCGCAATATCAAGAGGAGTAGGGCAATATTACTAGTTCTCATTATGGTATCTTCAACACTCATTACTCTAATTCCTTCTGCATATGCCTCACACACTACTCAATATGCAGTCCAAAGAGATCCATCAGCTATAGCAATAGGCGATTTAGATTGTGATGGAGATAATGATATAATTGCTGCAAGTACTATGGGACATTTTCTTAGTGTACTTTACAATGATGGATTTGGTACTGCTGAGAGCACTCCAACAGGAACTTTTGCCGACAGGCAAGATATTTACATATCAAACAATGACACTCGCCGCGCTGGATTCAGAGACACTGCAGATGGTACTAGAGCCGAAATAGCAGATGTTGATGGCGATGGAGTAAATGATATCATATATTATCAACAAAACATTAGATTTGTCGGTGAATCCTTTGTTAGACCAGCAAATCTTACTGTTCTGAAAGGAGTTTGTGATGATCGAGTTAATCTCTGGGAAGATATGGCTTCACTTACAGTTACCAATCCTTATCTTTTAGATTTGGATGTTGGTGATATTGATGGAGATGGTAACGCAGATACAGTTTTTGTCACTCAAGATGCTACTGGTGCTAATCAGTATATTCAAGTATATATGGGTCCAGATTACACTCTACCTATTAACCAACAAAATATTCCAGTGCCACTTACAAATGGTATTTACACTGATGTAATGTTAGGTCATTGGGGAGAAACAGTACAATCTAGTGGCATCCCAGGTCAGCCCTCAACAGACTGTGAAGATCTTGATCTTTGGCTACTCCGTACGCCTCCTTACAACGTAGGAGTAGGATATTCGGTAGGCCATTTTGACAATATGACAGTTCTAGAATTTAATTGTCTACCGACTGCAGGTAATGTATTTTTCTCTAATCCAATGGATCCTGCTGCTCAAGGTATGCACGAATTCAAATTAGATGCTGAGCATAATTATCCACTTTATGGAATAGACATAGCAGATACTACACCTGATGATGATACTAATCAAATTGATTTAATCGCAGTAATTGATGGGATAGAAGGTAGAGTAAATTATGCCACACGATCTGGCAACAATTGGAATACACAGAACTATGTTAACGAATTAGGCGATTATCTTGGAGCGTCTTTGACTATTGCAGATGTCAATAGGGACGGAGAGATGGATTTCTTCATACCCACGGAATTAACATTGGAGATTATACAGGATTCTTCTGCACAAAATCAAACATATTTGAGCTTGGAAAATTTGAGGGCTACAAACACTGTAGAAATAATACTTGCCGACCCTGATGGTAATGGATATCTCCCCTCTCTTTCATTTGATGTTGGAAGACGGCCTAGTGTCGCAATGCCTGGACAATTACAAGGAGGAGATGATAGCGCTCTTGAAATTGTAATCGGACAAAGAGATTATGCGTATAGATTTGCAAATAATGCAATGTGGCTCGATACTCAAGGTTGGCCAGGTGCCGGAGATTATCTATCAGTTCTAACTTTGGATAATTTTGATTTAGGAATAACTGGTGTTACAATTGAACCATCTTCTGTAGATCCTTCAACTGGACAAGCAATGCTCGGAGAAGGAAATAGATGGGTTAATGTCACACTGAGAAATACGGGTCTTAATGCAATTGCCAGTGGTAGTGTTGATGTCAATCTTCAAGTCAAGGAAGTACTTGGAGGAGAGGATACAATAGTTTATTCCAATGACTTTGAAGATGGAGATAATCCAACTGTCAATATAGGAAACGCACAATTCTCTAAATATTCATACACTGGTGAGTATCCAGAAGGACATTCTTCTTGGCATCTAGAATCTAATTCTACAGCGGATTCTGAAAATATCTCATGGTATGAGGCAGATAGTAATCCAACTACCTATTTTTGGGCTGGAATGGATTATGAAGATGAATCAGGCAATTACACTTCTGGATATGTTAATCATATGGATGAAGCTTTAATATTAGAAAATATAGATTTGACAGGAGCAGATGCTGCTTTCATGGATATTTCTATGATGTGTAGTGCCGGATTCTTCGAACTATTCCTTGCAGAGGCATATTCAGTTGTTGAGAGATGGTTATATGAAGATGCGTGTGGAATAGAAGTATGGAGCGAAGGAAATGGTTGGAGAGAAGTATCAAGGATGGGAGGATGGGATAATGAGCGCCTTATCCGCCTTTATTACTTAGACCAAGATCCAGAATATAATAACTACAACGTCAATTTTGGAGGCAGTAATTATGCTTCAGGATGGATAAACTACACAGAAGGTGGCGGAACTTCCGATGACCCTTCTGAGACAGAATCAATTGACTTAACTCCTTATGCAGGAGAGATAATAGATATACGATTTAGATTCCGTAGTGGTTTAGAAGGTACAGTAGGTCCTGCAGGCTCTTCAGATGACTCTGGTTTGGATGGATTCGCGTTTGACAACATTACTATTCGCAAGAGAAATGTTGAATTTGGAAATGTCACCGATGCCAGCCAAGAATTATCCTTCACAAATCTTGCTGCTGGTGAAAATAGAGTTGTACAATTAAATGCAGATTTCGTCGACAATAGAACATATTACATATCTACATCGATAGCTTCCGATATATCTAATCCTTCAGGAGCAGAAGATCAGGATGAAACTAATGATGAAATCAAATTCCAACTTACTGTAAAAAATCTTTTCGATCCTGGGCTTGCTGAAAGTGCTTGGCCAAGTCTTGAAAATGGACAGCGCTATGCTTCGGGAGATCGAGATGTGGAAGTAATGGTACAAAATTGGGGTAATACAGTAGTTGATTTTGATGTTGAAGCATTTATCCAAAATGCCGAACCTGAACTAATTGCTATTGAAGATTTTTCTGGTTTTGAACCAATATGGTATGATGATAACGACATCAATGGTTCTGAATATGGTGACCGACTAGATGATTCAACAGGTAGTAATTCAATGCTACCACAAAATGTTGGAATTTTTAATAGTCATGCCTACTGGTTAGGCCACCCTGATGAAGGTTATGGGGATAATTGGAACGAATCATTCTCTCTTGAGCCGATTCCGGTTGGAGAGTCAGGAGCAGATTTCACCTATCTTACATTCGATTATTATGCCGAAGGAGATTGGTTAGAAAATAATCAAGGTCAAATTTTAGCTGAGAGAGATGTAGCATTTTTGGAGATAAAATGGTCAAAAAACGGAGAATTATTTAATGGAATAGTTTACGGAAGTTGGACCGATCTAAATGAGAACGGTTTGCTGCTTAATAGAGGTCCTGGCGGGAACTTGTACCACTATTGTGAAGACTTCGATGGTAATGGATACGATGAGGTGGAGTACTTTGGAGATCATTCTGACCAGTATGATTCAGTATCTTGGTATGATTCAGAAAGTTTGATGAAGTCAGTAACATTAGACTTGACAAATATTGTTTTATTAAATCAAACAAATGCTGACTCATTTACATGGACGGAAGAATGTACTACCTTAGCAGGCTCTGAAGTTGAACTAACATGGAGATTCAGGTCAAACGATGATGGAGTTCACGGTAATGCAGGATTAGCTGGATTTGCAGTAGATAATATCCGTGTAGAAGAGTTCACGTTTGAGGATGATGGGACTTATTCCGTACCTGTAACAGGAATGGATGCTTCAGAACGCCAAAAAGTAACTATTACTAATCACACTTTCACTAGTGGAATCTATAAAATAGATGTCAATACTATATTTAATAATTCTATAATAGGTACTCCATGGTATAATCAATCAGAAGTTAATGTTGCCAATAATGCTTCATCAATAATTCTTAGTATAGCAAGTGCAGATATTACATTGATGCAACCTAATGTTCTCGATTGTGCCACTGATATCACATACAAGTGTGTTTACCCTGCTAATCCAGATGGAGATTTTTCCAAATCTCATGATTTTTCTCTTCCTTTGTTGAACGGAGTCATTGCTGGAGAATATATTATAACAATGAAAATAGTTGATTTAACTACTGGAGCAACAGTTTTAGAAAAAACAGCAGATAATGGACCTTTCAATTTAGATCCTCACAATAGGGCTACTGCAAATTGGTCTAGTCCTTATTCGGGGTGGGAAGATGGTCATTTATACAATATTAGTTTTTCAGCAGTATTAGGTTCTGATGGCGAGAAGTCAGGAAATGATAGATATTTTGAGATATTATTTAAGGATCAAATAGATGTGTTAATTTTATCTAATCCTACAGATCAGAATCGCTTACAAAGAGTTAAATTAGATTTAGAATCAATGGGTAAAACTTACACACAATTAGAGGTAAATGATTGGGAAACATATGCAACACCTGATTGGATCGAACATTATTACAAGGTTTTAATGCCCTGGCAAACCGATTATAACGTTGTTTATGGAAATTATTATGACATGCTTGCCGAAACACGAGAATCAGATGGCTTAAGCCTCACTACAACCCTAGAACAGTATATGCAAGCTGGAGGTACAGTACAAATGCATATAGGGCCATATAGGAACGATTATTTGCCAGATAAACTACCTTTCGGAATCGATATTGCAATGAGAAATCAATTTAATTTCACAATGGATAATAGAATAGGTTATGATAATCTTTCCATTGAAGATCCATTCCATCCAATTCTGAAAGATATTAATACTTCTGCTTTTGCAATAGCCCATGGCGGAGATTATGTCGCTTTATCAGGATTAGATAATGCCCAAGTTGCCAATTCTCAAATGCCAAAAGTATGCGGAGGTAGAATAAATGAGCCTACTGGTACGTTCCATACTCTGATAAGAGATAGCGACAATCCAACACAGTCTCTTTTGTCGGTTTGTAACTATTACAATGGAGGACTTATAGTTACCACGATGGATGTTGAGAATCCTAGTTTATCGGAGTCTTATAATGGAACATCTATACCTTTATTGTCACGAATGTTAGATTTCCATTTAAAACCATATGCAGATTCAGACGGAAATGGTGAGCCTGATTTTGGTATTGTCAGAGAAGGATTCCAGTTAACCATTAATGGACAACAGCCAATTTTTGATAACGCATTGGGCCATTATGCATATACCGCAATAAGGAGTAATGCAACTCTAGACTTCAGTTTCGTCTCAGATGTTGATGGAATTTTTGCTGACTGGACTTTAGAATCAGGTAATAATGACTCAGTAACAGATTGGAAAGGGGAGATTCTCGATGCAGGGACATTAAGCTCAATCCATCAGGAAAATAAAGAAACTCCTGTCAGTGCAACTTTCTGTGTTTCCGATATTAATTCTGATACTAATTGTAAAATTGATGCACAATGGGTTTTGAAACTATATCTTCACAATGAATTAGGACATACTAGGACAACACAGATTACCCTTTATACTAATGATATTGATGCCGATTCTACAAATCCTATAGCTAATGCATCTATCATAAGTAATTCAATTACCTTAGAAAATCTAGAATTTTCTGAAATAAAACGTGTCCCAATAGGCGTCGACTCTAACAATGATCCAATATATGCGGAATACCCTGTATATCTTGTACGTCTATCGGAATCTGGAGATACTACTTTGTCTTTCACTGCTGAAAATAGTAGTGATGTAGGGACAGGAATAAAGGAATTTGTTTGGACAATCGTAGATGATGTACAGGTTGACATGGTTGGTCAAGTATCAGATACAAAGCATACATTTGTTAGGCCAATAGGAGCAGGACCTGAATGGAGTTATACATTCAAAAATGTCACCTCTAATGGCATCCAGTCTAACCAAATAAGGTTAGAATTACAGGTTGTAGATTACAAAGGCTTGACTAGTGAAAAGTTCAGAATGTTCTTTGTTGTAGTTGGGGAATTATTTGGCGATGAACCTCCTGTTGTGGATACAGATAATCTGTTCACAACGGATGGTCAGAGATTTGATGCCTTAGAAGCCCTAGATATACTAGAAATATCTGGAACTATCACTGGAGGTGCTGAGGAAGATTGTAATGTTAGAGTTGAAATATCTCTGAATGATAATACAATATTTGACAAAGGCGATGCATCTAAAACTACTCAAAAAGAATTAGGATTGTATGATCAAATTTCTGGTCTATGTGACGGAGATTCTTACCTACTATCTCTAAATATTTCACATCTTTATGATGAAAATGAGGGCAATACAGGCGATATATATGTTAGGATATCTGAAGGAAGTTATGTCATAGAAGATACAATTGCAATTTTTACACTACCACGTCCTACTGATATTTGTGCCCAAGATCCAGATTCTTGTGAGTCTGGCGAAAGTAGCAACGCTATGCTATTTGGCGGTGTAGCTGGGATAATTTTGCTTCTGGTTGTTGGTGTAACTTTGGTTTTGAGGAATAGAATCGGATCTAAAGAAGACTTAACTGAAGACTCAATAGAAGTTTTCGGAGGCGTTGAACAAATGGATCCTATTGAAGCATATGTCCAACAAATGGTTGGTCAAGGATATGAGGAAAGTGTAGCTAGACAATACGCTGAGCAATATTATGCTCAATATTATGAACAACAACGGCGAGGCAATGGCTGACAATAAAAGATTGATTCTGATTATTTAGATTTTAATTCTCTGCTTATTATTAGTCTCTGTATTTGGCTAGTCCCTTCAAATATTTGATAGACTTTTGCAGCTCTCATTCTTCTTGCTACAGGATATTCTTCAGAATAACCATATCCTCCAAAAACTTGTACCGCGTCAGTTGTTACTTCCATGCAAGTATCTGCAGCGAATCTTTTCGCGTGTGCGGCTTCTAAAGTATTCCTCTTCCCACTATCTAAAACGGATGCAGCTTTCCAGCACAACAATCTTGCGGCATCTATTTTTGTAGCCATATCAGCTATCATAAATGATATTGACTGATGATCAAAAATCGGTTTACCCATAGTTTTTCGCTCTTTTGAATATTGCAAAGCCTCCTCCATTGCACCTCTTGCATTACCTACAGCATGAGATGATATAGCAGGCCTGGAGTGATCAAACGCTTCCATGGCATTCATCCAACCATCATTTTCTTTTTCTCCAATTAAATTTTCAGCAGGAACCCTAACATTATTGAAAGTAACAGATCGAGTATCGGAACATCTTTGCCCCATATTCATTTCTTTTTTTCCTAATTCTATGCCCGGTGAATCAGCATCCACTATGAAACCACTCATTCCTTTGTATCCTGCTTCTTTGTTAGTGTAAGCCAAAACAAAGAACCACTCGGCATAGCCTGCACCAGTTATCCACATCTTGCTACCATTGATGATGTAATCGTCACCATCTCGTATCGCTTCAGTTTTTATTGCTCTTACATCACTTCCTGCGTTGGGCTCTGTTACACAATAAGCGGCAATGACTCCTTCAGTAGTTTTGGTTAGGTACTTCTCTTTCTGCTCTTCTGTGCCTCCAGTAATTATTGGATATGATGCAAGTATGGTGCTCCCTGCAGCTGTTGCAAAACCTGGATCTCCTCTGCCAATTTCTTCTGCAATTATAACATCTTCAACAGAACCCATGCCTCCTCCGCCATATTTTTCAGGTATTTTTATTGATAATAATCCATAATCAGAAGCCTTCTTAATAGCCTCAAATGGGTATATACTTTCTAAATCCCATTTTGATGCGTTAGGAATTATTTCTTCATCCGCAAAATCACGAGCAAGCTGTTGTAACATCTTCTGCTCTTCTGATAACCTAAAGTCAACCACAATACGTGCGTAATGCCTCTTCTTTTAGATATACAGGTAATATAATCTCCAATAATGAAGATATGGTTAATTGTTATGAACTATGTTTTGGCTCAATCTAGTTTTTTAACATTAATTGCGTTGGGTCCCTTTGGACCTTCTCCAATTTCAAACTCTACAGAATCTCCTTCATTTAGATCTTCTTCGACTTGGGATTTATGTACAAATAAATCATCTCCCTCGTCTCTCTCGATAAATCCGAATCCTTTTATTCGATTAAACCATTTTACTGTTCCTTGTGCCATATAGTTGAATAGCACCAACATAAAGTATTTCATGTTAACTTGAATACTTAATAGTAATGATGTGATTGTGATGATACAAATAATATATCAATGTGCAAATAAACTACAATTCTTGGACACAACATTAATTTGCGTGATTGTTATCAATTAACTAATATGTCATTCACACTACCTCAGAAACTCCTAACAGAATTTATTGGAACATTCTTTTTATCTCTTACAATATGTACTGCTGCAATTCACGGTTCTACAGATGAGTACGTCCCTTTTGCCATAGCATCGACTCTTATGGTTGTCATATATGCTGGAGGTCATGTATCCGGGGCTCATTATAATCCTGCAGTTACGATTTCTGTTTATCTTAGAGGTTCTTGCGATAAAGATGATGTTTTACCCTATATTTTCTCACAAGTATCTGCTGCTATGATTGCAGCACTAATTTCAGAAAAATTATTAACTTCTGAGAAAGACCATTCTGTTGAATTATTTTCATTGAGTTCAGAAGCAGTAATAGCAGAATTTCTCTTTACGTTTCTATTGGCTTATGTAATCTTAAATGTTGCAACAACAGAATCTACTTCAGGCAATGGATACTTTGGAGCCGCAATAGCACTTGTTGTTTTGGCAGGCGCCATCACAGTAGGAGATATTTCCCTTGCGTCCTTCAATCCTGCAGTAACTAGTGCACTAATAATTTCTGGAAAAGTAAGCCTCTCATCATCATGGATGCACTTTCTCCCTCAATTTATTGGTGGCATCTTAGCAGCATATGTTTACAAGTTTAATACTAAATAATTTACATATTTCTACGAAACTTTCCTCCAGTTTCAAATAGTGCTTGGGTGACTTGTCCGACAGTACAATATTGCACAATATCCATCATAACTTCAAACAAATTGCCTCCTTCTCTAGCCACCTTTTTGAGTCTTTCTAGGCCTTTTTCGGCTTCTTTAGCATGAGTCTCTCTAAATGATTTATTTCTCTCAATAACCATCATTCTTTCGGTTTCATCGGAACGGGTAACATCAACATCAAACTCTTCTATTGATAATGAATTATCAACACCCTCTTCAAAGGTATTTACTCCAATAATTGGTAATTCTCCTGAGTGCTTTTTATGTTCATAAACCATAGATTCTTCTTGTATTCTATTCCTCTGATAATTAACTTCTAAAGCCCCTAGAACTCCACCACGTCTATTCATTTCTTCAAATATTTTTAGTATTTCTTCTTCTACCGAATCTGTAAGCCAGTTTGTGACATGTGAGCCTTGTAGAGGATTCTCATTTTGTAACCATCCATATTCTTTTGATAATATTAGTTGAATTGCCACAGCATCTCTCACAGTATCTTCTGTCGGAGTACCAAATGCCTCATCACGAGAATTTGTGTGTAAAGAGTTTGCATTATCTGCTAAAGCATATAGTGCTTGCAATGTAGTTCGATAGTCATTCCAAGTGTATTCTTGAGCATGTAAAGATCTTCCACTACTTTGAATATGATATTTTAATTTTTGACCACGTTCATCAACACCATACATTTCACGCATAGCAATGGCCCATATTCTTCTACAAACTCTACCTATTACTGCATATTCGGGGTCCATTCCGTTGGAGAAAAACCAGCTAAAATTTCTCAAGAATTTATTTGCATCTAAACCTCTTGAATTAAATAATTCAACATATGTCAAGCCATTGGATAGAGTAAGTGCAGCTTGTGATATAGGATTTGCTCCTGCTTCAGCTATATGATATCCCGAAATCGAAACAAAATAATGATTCCTCACTTCATTATTGACGTAGAATTCTGCAACATCCCCCATCATTCTTAAAGCAGTATCGAGATTAAAAACTAATGTGTTTTGTCCCATTGATTCTTTTAATTGATCGGCTTGTACAGTACCTCTTACTGAACTTAGAGTTTTAGATTTAATTTCTGAATATTCCTTTTCGCTAACCTTTCTACCATTCTCTTCTTCAAATTTTCTGACTTGTTGTCTTATTGCGACATTAAAAAAAGCCGCAAGATGCCACCAATAATTTCCATTTATAGTTTTAGAAACTGAAGTATTAGTTGCACACAAATCAAAACCATCGAATAATTTCTCCATTTCATCTATTGTACTTATTGATACTCCACTTTCACATACCTTTCCAAAAATATCCAATCTTTCTTGTGGATCATTACCATATAGGCTAGGGGAATCAAATGCAACTGATAGCCTATTGAAATCTTGATCTTTTGATAAAAAGTGATATCTTTTATTTGTTCTTTCAGCACTACCTTCTCCAGCAAACATTCTGACAGGCAACTCATCTTCTCTTTTGAATGGGAAAACCCCTCCTGTGTATGGGAAAGAACCAGGTAAATTTTCTTTCCTAATCCATTTTAAAGTATCTCCTGGGTCACTATATTCAGGTAAAGCCACTCTTGGTATTTCTAAACCAGATAGAGTTTTTTTAGTAGTTTTTACAGGAATTTTTTTGTTTCTAACAGTATAACTAGTTGTTCCGGAACGATATTCTTCTGATTTAATCTTAAATTCTTCCAAACTTTCCCATATATCCTCGGGTATCTCTAAACGAATATTTTCTATTTCTTCTTGGATATTACGCGCAGTATCTTTATCCTTCTTTAATTCCATTTGTTTAGCAGCCGATTCTAATTGATGGATCATGGTTACTTTAGAAGTGATATCTTCTGTTTTAGCATGATAATTTCTAATTATACTTGCAACTTCTGCTAGATAACCCTGTCTTTTGGAAGGTATTGGTGACGATCTATGGGGCAATCCATCCTTCCCCAATCTAGGTTCTTTTGCTAAGAATGATTCTGCATATTTTTCATTTAATAAAGATGATAACTTTTGCCATAGTTGATCTACTCCCGCATCTGCGAATTGGCTAGCAATAGTCGGAATTACTGATAGTTCGGAATCATTGACTTCCCACATTTCTCGATTTCTCTTGAATTGTTTGCGAATTTCTGTCAAAGCGTCCTCTGCTCCAGGTCTGTCAAATTTATTTAATACAATAATATCTGCAGAATCTAACATTTCTAACTTCTCTAACTGACTAGGTGCACCATATTCTCTTGTTGTAACATATAAGGAAATATCAGCAACTTCTGTAATTGCATCATTGCCTTGACCTATTCCACTTGTCTCAACAATGATCAAATCAAACCCTGCAGCTTTGCATACTTCTATAGATCGATCAATACAATCCGCAATTTCTCTACCGCTATTTCTACTTGCAAATGAGCGCATAAATAAATTATCATCTGATAATGAATTCATTCTAATCCTATCTCCTAGTAATGCCCCTCCTGTTCTCTTACGAGTCGGATCAGTGGCGAGTAGAGCAATTTTAGTTCCAGGATTATCTCTTTGAATCCTCAACATCAATTCATCTGTAAGGCTCGATTTTCCTGCACCTCCTGTTCCAGTTAAGCCAACAACTGGACAATTTTTAGTATCTTCTGGCTTTACTTTTTCTAGAATGCTTCTGAAAAACTTCTCATCAGCGTTTTCAGCCAAAGTTAATAATTTTGAAACCGATGCATGATCACTTGCGGTGATTGGTGTATTAAGTGATTCAAATCTTGATAAATCCAACAGATTAATCATTTTTGCTCTTTCTATCGCGTCAGATACCATGCCCGTGAGTCCCATTTCTCTGCCATCTTCTGGTGAGTATATCTTAGCAATATTTGAATCATAAAGATGTTTTATTTCTTTTGGAAGTATAGTCCCTCCACCACCTCCTACCAAACATACATGTCCAAAACCAGATCGATCAAGGATTTGTTTCGTGTGGGTGAACATTTCCACAGCACCTCCTTGATATGAAGTAATCGCGATACAATGCGCATCTTCTTGTATGGCTGCCTTTGCTACTTCATCAGCACCTCTGTCATGACCTAAATGAATAACTTCACAGCCCATTGATTGGAATATTCTTCTAAAAATACCAATTGCAGCATCATGGCCATCAAAAATTGCCGCAGCAGTTATAATACGCAGAGGAATGTCTACCTGCTCATCCTTATTCACACCTCTCGGAGAACATCTATCCAAAAAAATTATCCTATAGCCATAATTGATTAAAAGACTCCTAAAATTAGAATTATCGCGAATATAAACATTAATATTCCCATCGAACCATCAATAATGTGAGACATAGACTTTAATTTTTTTATTCTATCTCCGGTTGTCAATACGGTTGCCACAGTTACATACCAAGTGCCATCAATTGTCATTCCAAGAAATCCCATTGCAATAAGAGTTTCAATATCTACATCTGCTTCAATAAAAGGAGTATAAAGCGCTAG
Organism: Candidatus Poseidoniales archaeon; assembly: GCA_003602595.1. Lineage (GTDB taxonomy): Archaea > Thermoplasmatota > Poseidoniia > Poseidoniales > Thalassarchaeaceae > MGIIb-O3. The sequence continues at coordinate 19,364 of QQRX01000008.1, forward strand.
CATCCATGCGAGAATTTTTGGATTAAATAGCGCAATCAAAAATCCCTGAACAAAACCCTGTCTATGTTGGGAAGCAACATCATTTTTTTGTATATTTTCCTTTGCTCCATTTCTAGCACTCTGAATAAATATTAAGCCTAGCCAAACTAATATCGCTACTCCGCCATATTTTAACATCATTTCTATTGAGTCATGTATTGATAAAGCAGTAGCAATCCCTGCTGCTGCTAAGAAGGCATAAATTCCAAAACCAATTCCATGCCCTATTCCTGTCATTATTCCCTGTCTCCTCCCTCCTGATAAGGAATTTCTAAGAACTACTGCCAAAGATGGACCAGGACTCATCGCACCTAAAATAAAAACTAACGTGAGCCCTGCCCATTCTTCGGGACTCATTTAAACGCCTCAAGCGCCTTCATACATAGCTTCAATTTCAGCTGCCCAATTTTCTCTGATTTGTATTCTTCTAATTTTTAGCGTTGGCGTTAATTCGCCAAAATCAACACTCAGATCTCTTGGTAAAATTTTGAATTTTTTAATTTGCTCAGGATTGCTAAACTGAGCATTTAATTCTGTCACGTGCTTTTGCATTTCAGCTTTAATTTCATCACTATCTGTATAGTCTGATAGTTTTTTACCTAAATCTTCTAATGTTTCTATTTGTACGGCAGGGTTCTTTGGAATTTTGGTTGGATCCATACCATGCTTGTCTCTTAGAATAGCTCCAACATCTAAAGTGAATAATGCACTACAATACTTCCTTCCATCGCCAATTAGCATACATTGTGAAACCATCGGAATAGACTTCATAGTTTCTTCAATAACCAGTGGTGCAATATTTTTACCTCCAGAACTGACATACAATTCTTTAATTCTACCCGTAATTTTCACATATCCTTCAGGATCAATTTCTCCTTTATCTCCAGAATGTAACCATCCATCAGAATCTATAGCTTCTGCAGTTGCTTCAGGATTTTTGTAGTATCCTTTCATCACATGCCTTCCTCTGAACAATATTTCACCAGATTCTGAAATCATTAATTCAGTTCCAGTAAATGGTTTTCCAACGGTTCCGAATTTATGATTTTTCTTGTAACCTAAAGTTGCTCCTGCAGTAGTCTCAGTCATTCCATATCCTTCAAAGAGTGGGACATCTAGCGTATGAAATAATTTCAAAATGTCGGGATTGATTGGCGCGGCACCAGTAATCGCGTACACACAATTTGTCATACCAATTGCTTCCTTCGCCTTTTTCTTAATAATTCCACCAAGAATTGGTATATTTACTAATTTTATTTTACCTCCTAACTTGGCTACTAAATTACTGTAAACTTTCTCATAAATTCTAGGTACTCCGATGAATAAATGCGGCTGCACTTCTTTAGCGTAGTCAATTACATCTAATGGGCCATCAACAACAGTCATGTGAAGTCCCCACCTTATGTGTGCATGACAATCTACTAATTGGCCAAATACATGGGCACAGGGTAACCAAGAAACATAATCCCAGCCTCTTTGAAATTCTTGTAATTTCCAAACCTCTCCTAATTCAAAATCAATATTATCATGTGTCAACTCCACTCCTTTGGGATTCCCTGTTGTTCCTGAAGTATAAATAAGAGTTGATGTATTTTCAGGCTTTATACTAGATACTCTTTTTTCTATCTCTGAGTATTCTATATCAATCCCTTTTTGTAAAAAATCTGACCAAGAAATACTTTTTGGATGTTCAGGCATATCTACTCCATCCATCACCACTACCATCTCAACCTTATCCAATTTATCCATTATTTCATGTAATCTATAAGCGCACATTTTTTCTTTGTTACCTCCATCCATTGGATTATCGCCAACGAAAACAACCTTTGAATCTGAATTTCCAACTACCCATTCTACTTCTTCTGGTGAACAAGTATGGTAGACTCCAACTGCTGCACCATTACACATATTTGCAGCATGGTAGGAAGCATACCATTCTATTCGATTATATGAATAAATACTCAGTTTATCGCCTTCATTGAAACCTACTGCGATAAGTGATTTCGCTACTGAAGCAGTTTGATCGTGAAACTCTGCCCAATCAATATGTTCCCAATCTCCACTAGAATTTTTCGTTGATATTGCATTCTCACTTCCAAATTCTTTTGCATTTTTTATCAAATATTCAGGTGTAGTCATTGTCGACATAGTTTGTTCGGAATACTATTCATGAATAAATATTGGTGTAGTGTATTACACTTAATTACAAAAAATACAGTTATTTATTTTTTTTAGGGTAAAACGGATCTAAAATTTTCTCTCCAATCTGCACCTTTGTTTTTATTTGCAAGAGGAGATGCCGGGGAGGGGTGCCAACAAGATTTCAAATTAACTTTGGTTTTTCCTAAAGCAATCTCTGCTCTTTTCTTTGAATATTTTCCAACTCCAACTACAGTCTCTATCTGCATAATATCTACTATTTCTTTGAGATAAACATCACATCTTCTAATTATCTTCTTTATTGTTTCTCCAGGTATTTTATCAGGAGTAATATTTGTTCCGTTATCGCCCTTAAAAAACATTAATGGACAATGATTAACAACAAAAATTTTTGAAAATATCTTATCAACGGTCCCGTAGTTATCAAATAAAGCACTCCATAAGCGCGTTCCGGAAATTTCTTCTTTGTGCCAATCAAGACCTTTGATAATTCTTTTTGGATGTACCTTTTCTGGTTGTAGAACTGGTAAATTTTTAATTTTTAGAAAATCTTTAACGATAGTTGTTGCAGCAAATGGTATTCCCATTTGCCCCATCCCATGAGGGCCAGGATTCATTCCGAGTAAAATTGTCTTTGCTCCTTTATTACCTCCTAGCTCTATGAATGCTTTATGTGGCTCCCAAGCATAAATTAATGGATTATAGATATAATCTATAAAACCTTCTTTTAACAATATTTTACTTAATGGTTGCAAATCTTGACTAAGATTATATGAAGACTCAATTAAAGATTTAATAATCATTTTAATCACACTATTGTTTAATATCAACTACAGTAGCTCGACTAATTTTTACTAACTCTGCAGGAGAAATAGGAAAAACTGTATCATATGTCCCCCCTGCTCCCCAAACGATATCATATTTTAGTAAATCTTCATCACACATGACAATACACCTTTTCAAGTGACCAAATGGAGGTATGCCGCCTATTTCATACCCTGTGTAATCTAAAACATATTTGGGCGAAGCTTGCCCTGGCTTATATCCCAATATTTTCTTTAGTTTCTTTTTTCTATCTACTCTATTACTTCCCGAAGTTATTACTACAATCGCACAATCTTTACCCATGAAAACAATCGATTTGGCAATATTGGAAACTTCACAGCCTAATTGTTTCGCAGCGTCTTCGGAAGTTTTTGTCCCTTCTATGTATTTCCTAGGAGAAGGAAAAAAATCTAATTTATGACATTCCTTAATCCATACATCATGACTATCCATATATCCCGATAAAGCCAATCAAATTTTATCATTCGGGTATTATATTTTTAAAATTAATATTTTACTACCAAAAATTATCTTAAATTGACTATTTTTTCCGTATTATTCATGACTAACAGGCGCCCGCAAAAAAATAATGTATTGGTTCATTGGTCCTTATGAGATATCAATGGGAGCATTATTGCTACTTACTCTGCCAATTCACTGGTTTCTGACGAGGGATGAACCAGAGCAAAGAATCCCTCTACGAAACCTCCCCAAAGAAATCAAAGAGAAGGGATATCTATGGCACATAAGTCTATATTTACTCATGTTTGTCTATAAAGCGGCTATAGATCATCACAATGAACCTATGAAAACACGAGTAGGAGGTTATACTCATTGGATATATTACATTGAAGGAAATTGGACAAAATATATACAAGATTTTTTCCTAAATGATACTTTGACAAATCTACTCTCTGCTCATTATTTATTCATTTATCTATTCATGATATGGTTTTCACCAATGTATTATATTTTAAGTAACGACAAGGTTATGGCCGATAAAGCTGCATTAAATTATTTTGTCATATATCTCCTTAGTGTGCCATTTTATCTTTTTTTCAATGTGGAAGTCACTTCTAGCTATATTCCTGGTATGGATGCCTTATTGTATCATGATTCATTTACATTATCATTTTTTACAGCAAATGATCCAATGGATAACGCTATACCAAGTTTACACATAGGTTTACCTGTAGGGTTATTAATTATTAATAGATTACACTGTAAAGAACTAGGAATAAAATTAGAAGAATGGAGGCATAGAGAATTTGATATTTTTATCACCTTAAATATTTTAATTTACATATTTTCAATTCAATACTTAGGTATTCACTGGATTGTTGATATTATTCCTGGAATAGCATTGGCGTTCATAACATCATATTTTGTTCATCAAATACAGCCAAAACTCAGATCTGAGAATTTTTCTAAAATTAATTTTATTTTCCCAAATAAAAAACAAATATATTCCATAATTAGCGTTTCTATCATTAGCACCTTTCTGATATTTTTTATTATTATTGATGGCCCTGGAACAAGTGATGAAAAACCAAATTATAGATTAGGCATTGAAGATGTAAATCTAGAAACCATTGAAGTGCACAGTTTAAGTAACCCAGTAAATGTTGAAGTGATTAATATTGGTGAAGAGAGTATACAATTATTACTAATCAAAACAAGTATTGCCGAGAAATATGCTGAAAAAGGAATTTTTGATTGGGAAAACTTATCTTCTAAGGGGGAGTTGTTTTCATTATCTCCAAAGGGGAAAACTAACTTTTCTGTGACAACTGAAAGTATTTATGACTCTTACGTCATTCTATCTAAGCTCCAAAAACACGACTCTTGTACTGAAATTTCAGATTGTGAAATAATGAAAAATAGCATTGGAGAAATAAGGATAATAACCCATTATTTCGATGATGAATTAATCTGGTCTGCTTATGTAGCGTCTCTTCCATCATTCTATATCGTAGGTTATGTTTTAGGTATGAATGATAAGAAAATAATGAGCATAAAAACTTCCTAGAAATAGACCAGTACAACTCCCAAGACCTATCCAAATTCCTATCCTAAATACTGGAGAATCATGTCTCCATAAGTAAGTTGTTTGAGATACCCATATTAATATAACAATGATAAACCAAACAAAGAATATGAGTTGAGGTAAAATTCCGAATATAATTGAGATGATATATCCACCAACAAACTCCTTAGGATTTCCAATCTCTATGGGAGAAGCCCAGATTACAAAGGGTAATATCAATAGACAAATAGCCGGTTTCAATAAAGAACTAGAATTTTCTATGATGCCAAATGTACAAGCCATAAAAAAACCAACAGACAACGGAATTGCAATAGGCCATAACGGCATGGTATCCCATTTCATATTGCATGGGAAACATACTCACTCCATCAATGCTATGAAAATATTCAAGCGATTAATTCATATTGCTGTAGTTATCACAAAGGGTATGGGGAAGGGCCAAGTCGTACTTGGATGCTTAGCACCACACCCTCCTCATTTGGTTTATGCTGAGAATCCAGAACAAAATGAACCCTTTTCAGAAGGAGGTTGGGAAACCTTACGTTGGGGCTACAATCGCCTTGCAAGAAAATTGAAAAAAATAGATTATGATGTCATGGTTATTTTTACTCCACATTGGGCAACTTACATTGGAACTCATTTCCTTGGTCTTCCAAAATTTAGTTCATTGTCCGTAGATCCAATTTTTCCCAATATTTTTAGATATAAATATGATTTAACTGTGGATGTTGAATTGGCACAAGAAATGCAAAAATCGGCTTCTGATGCAGGAATAATAACAAAAATGATGACTAATCCGGATTTTAGAATTGATTATGGTACAATTACAAGTTGCCATATGTTAAACCCTGAATGGGATAAGCCAATAATTACCATAAGTAGTAACCGGAATACTCACTACTACTCTGGAGAAGTAATGAATGAGCAGGCAAAAGCCCTTGGAGAGGCATGTATGAAAGCAATAGAAAAAAGTGGTAAAAAGGTAGTTCTCGTCAGTAGTCATAGCCTTTCTCATCGCCATTTTGTTACCGAGTCTCCACTACCTGAAGATATGAGCAGAGAACATATATACAACCATAGTCAATATGTGTGGGATATGAAAATGATAAAAATGATGAGAGAAGGGAAAATGAAAGAAGTTATCGAAATTATGCCCGAGTATACTGAACAAACTATTGCCGAAACTGAAGCAGGAGGACTCACATGGATGATGGCAGCAATGGGCATTCCAAACTATCCCGCTGAAATATATGGTTACCAATCAGTGATAGGAACAGGAAATGCTGTTGTTGCATGGGATCCTAATTCTCAAACCAGAGAAATAGTTTTGTGAGGATTATTATGGATGATAACCAAGATGTATTATTTGGTATTTATTGCCCCCCTCATCCGCACCCTCTACTTGCTCCAGAATTAAATGATGGATATAAGAACCTAAGAGAGGCTTATGATAAATTAAAGGAACGTATAGAGTCTAGTGATGCTGATTTAATACTAATTTATTCTACTACTTGGCCAAGTATAGTTGGTCATCAAATACAAGCACATCCCGAACCAGAATGGATTCATGTTGATGATGATTTTCACTATTTGGGTAGTATGCCTTACAAATTCAATATAGATTCTGAATTTGCACATGCTTATCGCGAAGCTGCCGAATCTAGAGGACTACATTCTAGAACAGTTGCATATGATGGTTTCCCAATCGACACAGGATCGGTTGTAGCATTATCTCTTCTAAATCCTGATAATAAAATCCCGGCTTGCATAGTTTCCAGTAATATGTATTCAAACAGATCTGAAACCATGGTTCTTGGAAAAGCCGCTAGAGATGCTCTTTCCAAACAAGGAAAGAAGGCAGTCGTAGTTGTGGTTGCAAGTTTGTCTAATCGGATGTTCACAGAGCATATAGATCCTAAAGATGATAAAATTCATAGTTCAAAAGATGATGAATGGAATAAGAAGATTTTAGAATTTTTCCAGGATGGTAGACTTGAAGATCTTAGTCAATTATCTAGGGATATTCACGGACAGATAAGAATTCAAAAGGTAGCTGCATACAAACCAGTATGGTGGATGGCGGCAACTATGGGTCAGCATAATAATTACAAAGGGGAAGTTCTAGCTTACGAACCTCTACATGGTTCAGGTGGAGCTGTAATACAATTAACACCTTCTGATGAATCAGTTGGTGATAAAGAGTTTGACGAAGATGATGTTGAATATTATCACGGTGACAGGAATGTTCTTGATCGAGGTAATTTATAATGTCGGATGAAGAGTCATCAAAAAATGATGAAAATGATGATATTATAGATAAAGTAATTTCTGCACCATCAGATGTTATCGAAAAAATATATGAAGAATTAGGTCCATCAATGGTAAGTTCAGCAGGAGGTGCTTTAGGAGCCACAGCAGGGGGAATGGCAGGAGGTCCGGTTGGGGTGGCCATAGGTTCTGTTGTTGGTAAGAAAGTAGCTGGTAAACTAACTTCAAGTAATGGACCATTTATTGCAGAAAAAGGCCCTTCAGCGGTGGGGACTTATCCTCACCTTCACAGAGTTGGAGAACTTATTTTTGTTAGTGGAATAGGCCCCAGATCTCCTGAAACTAACGAAATAATCGGTGGTCCAGTGAGGGATTCTGAAGGTAATT
>QQRX01000008.1:27169-47593 GCA_003602595.1 Candidatus Poseidoniales archaeon
CTGGAAAACGTTGTGGATGTTTATTCAATGTTAATAGACATGGATAGAGACTTCAAGGGTTACAATGAAGTCTATGCTGAATATTTTTCCGAAATTATGCCTGCACGTACGACTTGTGCAGTTTCGGCTCTCCCGACGCCCATTGCTGTTGAACTAAAAATTATTGCCAAGGCATAACTTCAAACACATACCTGATTTCCATAATTTATGGCGCGTTTATCTGAGAGCGATGTGCTAGGAATAGTTTTACAACCAACAGATCAAACTTCAGAAACAATAGAAAGAAAATTAGGATTATTTTCTGTAGTTATATTATCTTTATCGGCAATGTTAGGGAGTGGATTATTCGTACTCCCTTCTTTGGCGATGATGGAACTAGGTGGAGGTGAATACCCCTTAGGAGGCATATGGTTAGCATATTTATTTGCAGGATTAGTAATTTTACCTGGGGCAATCTCCAAATCTGAACTCGCCTCAGCAATGCCTTCTTCAGGTGGAGCATATGTGTATATTCAGAAAACCTTTGGACCAATAATTGGTACTATCTCTGGTTTAGGATTATGGGCCAATTTCATGCTCAAATCTGCCTTTGCTTTAATTGGTTTCAGAGCTTATTTATGGGTTCTGCAGGGTATTCTTGGTATATCAATAAACCTCGATATTGCGGTCATGATAATGCTATCATTAATTGTAGGAATAAATATTTTAGGCGCAAAAAGTATTAAGAAAGTACAAACCCCAGTAGTCTTAGTTTCAGTGACTTACATTTTATTTGTGTGCATTTGGGCTTTGGCAACAACCGAATTGCATTGGGAAGCAGCGATGTCTAAACAATCATTAGGACAAGATTGGCATAGTTTCTCATCAACTGCTGCTTTAGTCTTTGTTTCTTACATAGGTGTAACCAAAATAGCAGCAGTTGGAGGAGAAATCAAAAATCCAAGTAAAAATTTACCATATGGAATTTTAATTTCTTTAGTTATTAGCATCATTTTGTATGTTTTTGTTACTTTAACAATGGCCATAACGGTAGATCCTTCTAATTATGTAGAGGATGGTCATTCTAGGGAAGATCCAATCTATATTTTCGCTTTGGGCGTAGGAGGAAAAACAGTAGCAACTATTGCCGCAACTTTTGCCGCTATTACTGTTCTTTCGGGTTCATTGGCCGGTATTATGGCCGCTTCCCGTTTCCTTTTTGCATTAGCTCGTGACAATCTATTATCGGCCCTTTTTGAAGATGTTAATGGAAAATTTGGTACTCCACATTGGGCGATAATTGGTACCGGACTTTCCATGGCTGCTGCAATCATTTTTTTGCCTGTACATGATGTAGCCGAATTCGCATCTGGATTCAATATCATGGTATTCGTGGTAATTAATTTATGTGTTTTAGTTTTGAGAAGTTCTGTAAAGTCACACTGGTATGATCCAGAATGGAAATCTCCCTTATTCCCATTAGTACAAATTATTGGTATCGTGGGAGGTTCTGTGTTAATTTATGCCATGGGAATGAAGGCAATTATTGGTGGTTTGGCAGCTATAATAATTGGTGTAATAATGTATCAATTTTATGGTAGGAGAAATATTCAACAAGAAATATCTCCTTGGGAAACATTCAGATTAATGCTGGTAAATCCAGAAGAAGTAGAAAATCGTCGCTGTTGGGCTGCATTCCATGCTGCCGATGTAGGGAACACAAATCATCTAAATTTAGATGAATTTACTGCAGCAATGTTTGCATTAGGTTATTTCGATCCGAATAATCAACAAAACCTCTTAACTTTGAAAGAATACTTCCATAAAGCAGATAAAGATGGTAATGGAATCATTGATGCCGAAGAATTCCTTGTCTATGTCAAGGAAACCTCATTCTAGAAACAATCCTGTAAGCGTTTAGTTGAAATCAAAAACCTCCTCACACACATTTGGGTAAGCAGATGACAATAGCAAGTCGAGCCAAAAAAGTAACCACTCATACACTCCAAGAGATGAAACTTGCAGAAGAAAAAATCACAATGCTAACATCTTATGATTATTCATTAGCTCGACTCGTGGATGGTGCTGGTATAGACGTCATTTTAGTGGGAGATTCTGCTTCAAATGTTATGGCTGGTAATGATACGACGGTACCAATCACTTTGGATCATATGATATATCATGCACAGTGTGTTGTTAAAGCAGTTGATAGAGCATTAGTAGTAGTGGATATGCCATTTGGAAGCTATCAAGGCGATTCGAAAAATGCATTAGATTCTGCAATCAAAATAATGAAAGAAACTGGAGGTCATGCAGTTAAATTAGAAGGAGGAATTGAGATACTTGATTCTATCAAAAGAATAATGTCTGCTGGGATTCCAGTAATGGGTCACTTAGGCCTAACTCCTCAATCAATTTATAAATTTGGCACATATTCAGTAAGGGCTAAAGAAGAACTAGAGGCAACTAAATTATTGTCTGATGCAAAAGCCCTAGAAGAAGCCGGATGTTTTTCAATAGTCTTTGAAAAAATACCTGCAAAATTAGCAAAGAAAGTTACTGAAGAATTAACAATTCCGACAATAGGAATTGGAGCAGGAGTTGAATGCGATGGACAAGTATTGGTCTTACATGACATGCTTGGAATAACTAAAGATTTCAGCCCTAGATTTCTTCGTCGTTATGCCGATTTGGGCTCAACTATAGATTCTTCAGTCAAGGCATACATAAGGGATGTCAGGAATTCAGATTTCCCCAATAAAGAAGAGGAATATTGAAAATTCAAAATACAATTATTATAAAATGAGGAGAATTAACATGAGTGAATTATGGGTAGAAAGGTATAGGCCCAATACAGTTTCTGAGATTAAGGGGCAACAAGCCGTCGTTGCAAGATTAAACGCTTACTCAAATAACAAAACGTTTCCTCATTTGTTATTTGCTGGCCCTCCAGGAACAGGTAAGACAACTGCTGCTCTAGCACTTACAAGAGATGTTTTTGGTTCAGACTTCCGCCGAAATTTATTGGAAATGAATGCAAGCGATGAGAGGAAATTAGAATCAATCAGAACCAAAGTGAAACAATTTGCAAGAACAGCACCAAGTCCAGGAACTACCTTCAAAGTTATTTTTCTTGATGAAGCAGATGCCCTAACTCCTGATGCACAAGGCGCACTACGTAGAATTATGGAGCAGAATTCCGAAACTTGTCGATTCATACTCTCTTGCAATTATTCCTCAAAGATAATTGAGCCAATTCAGTCAAGATGTGCTGTATTTAGATTCCGACCACTAGATGAAGAACAAATATTAGAGAGAATTTCAATTATAGCAAATAATGAAGGTATCAAAATTGAAAACGAAGCAGCCGATGCCATAGCAAAAGTGAGCCTAGGAGATTTAAGAAAAGCAATAACGTCATTACAAGTAGCCGCATCTCTTGATTCAAATGTTACAAGAGATTTAGTTTATGAAACAACAGCTACAGCCCCGCCTGAAGAACTCCATCGCTTTTTCTTATCATGTAAGGAAGATGGATTTCAGACAGCTAGAAGGAGATTAAAAGATATTTTGAACAATTTTGGTCTTGCTGGTACCGATTTTGTTAATCAATTACACCGTGAATTAAGTTCAGTATCTTTCTTAGATGAAATTCAAAAATTAGCAATAACTGAAGTCATGGCCGAAATTGACTTTAGGATGGTTGAAGGAGGAGGGGAATCTCTTCAACTCGATGCTATGACGGCAAAAATTTGTACTTTACTGTAATTATAAACTCTCAGTTTGTACTATTTTCAAAATAAAACTTTTTGACCACATATTTTCTCCAAAAGGCTCTACATGATCTCCATTTTCCACTATTTGTACAAATATTTCATATTCTCCTAAATTGATATTATCTTTATCCAATTCTTCTGCCAAGTTCCAAGCTAAACCAATGTCTTTAATGTTAGAAGCAACTTTGGGAAAACCAGTATATTCTTTTTGGATGTTAGTTGCTTCTCCTCTGTTCCAGGTTTCTACGGAATTAAACCTATTTATTGCTTCAGTTTGCTCAATTACACTACCATTAGCAAGAACAATCTCATCATTCAATGAATTATGCTTCAATGTGACTAAAACATTAGCATTCTCAGCATCTACATTATCTCTAACAGCCATCCCAAGAACAATATCTACCTCTGCTTCGTTTAGATTTATCTCATAAATATCATTATCCCATGAGTACCCAATAACCGCACTATCATCTTGATACTCTATATCTATTCCTGAGGCCAAAGTAGGAGGGGCGATATCTGCAAGAGGGGGATTAAGGAGTAAGAATGAAAGAGCCAACCATGAAAAAAGAAATAGAAAACAACTTCTGAACCAATTTCCTCTTGTATATAATTCACTATATTTTTTGGGTATTATTATCTTATGAAGCGAAGGGACTGTAGCAGTCAGCATTACTGGAAGAAGCCAAATTATTCCTTCCATAGTTTCCTGTGTAGGCATGAATATATATCTCATAATTATTGAGATAATTGTCCCATAAATTATTACAAGCCACATAGAATAAGCATCAGCCACTTCTTTTGTTGCATGAACTTGAGGATCAAATGGCTCAAGACCTTTCTTTGATGCTTCTTTATTATTATCTCCACGCCTACTTCTCTTTCCGGAATAAGCACTTGCTCGGAGTGCAGAGTCTACGTCTACCATACTTTCAGACTCATGCGGAGATAACTCCCACATCAACCCTATGCTAGACTAGTGATTATTTTTGCTTCTACTTTGGGCGAACGCTCAAATGGTATTTTTGATTCGCCCATACGTCGCCGGGGTGGCGTAGTTGGTAGCGCGTCGGACTCATAGGGTATTTTTTGCTGGAGATTCTTCTCTTGCGAAACTGATGATGAGCGTGATATAGCCCCTGAGTATGTCTGAGACATCCGAAGGTCGCGGGTTCAAGTCCCGCTCCCGGCACCAAATAAAAAATAAACAAAATGCAATTTTTATTGTTTTTATTTATTTTCTTGCGAGTTATTCATGGAGTAGATGTATCACCCGCAATCAATGAACGATTGGCCGGAACTAGGTACCTCAGTCGAACTAATTGTAAAAACATGGTCTGGGGAAGGAAGCTATACGGGAATTTCCCTTCCAAGTCCAGAGCCGAACTTAGTTACCATTAAATTGAATAATGGATATAATATTTCATTTCCTAAATCTTATGTAAAATCCTTTAAAATTCTCTCAAATGTTTCTGATAAAGTTGAACTCGATGAGGATAAACAAATACAAGATGAATCATTATCATTAGTATATTTAATTCATACTGGAGGGACTATTGCCAGTAAAGTAGATTACAAAACTGGAGCTGTTTCAGCCACTTTTGAACCAAATGATCTTTTAAATTCCATTCCAGAAATAAAGGAAATAGCTCGAATAAAGGTATTAAAATTAGGCAATATGTGGTCTGATGATTTACGGCCAAGACATTGGAATAAGATGTTGGAGGCCTCTGAAAAGGCATTTTCTGATGGTGCAAAGGGAGTTGTTATTACTCATGGAACAGATACATTACATCTTTCTGCAGCAGCGATGGCTTATGGGTGGTCAGGAGGCGGTCAAAGACCACCAGGCAGAATCGTCCTTACTGGTTCACAACGTTCTCCAGACAGAGGTTCATCCGACGCAGCGGAAAATATCATTGCATCCGTGATGTGGGCTGCAAACGGCCCTCCGGTATCTGGACATAGGGATACTTCAGTAGTAATTTTACATGCAGAATCATCTGATGGTAAATGCGCCGTTCTTCCAGGGTGTGCAAGTAGGAAATACCATTCTTCAAGAAGAGACTCATTCAAATCGATTAATCAAGATCCTTTAGCATATATTACAATTGATAATAAGGAAATAATGATAAAAATGAGCGATTTTGAGCCCTTTGAAGCAAGATTTGAAACCTCCACTCCTTTCCTTTTCGATGAAAGTATAAAAATTGCAGAATTTATTTCTGGACCCCATTTGCAACCATCTCTTGTTGAATCTGCTGTAAAACTAAATTTTGATGCCTTGCTATTTCATGGTACTGGATTAGGTCATTTACCTATAGCAAATCCAGAAGAAGATAGTATCGAAAATACGAAACTTAAGATAATTTTAGAAGATTACTGTAATAATGGAGGAATAGCGGTGGTGGTGGCTCAAGCCATAAAAGGACCAGTAAACTTGGATGTCTATTCTAAAGGCCGTCAACAGCAAAAAATTGGAATAATCGGCCATAAATCTTTATGCCCTCCTGGCTCAGCTTTAGTAAAACTACATTATTTATTATCACAAGGTAAAGGAAGGGAAGTTGTCTCAAATGGTTGGGAAGAAAATCTAGTTGGAGAAAACCCTTCCTTTACTCTAGATTGAGCATCTCTTTCCGTTTTAATGATGAACCTAGTCCTCTTCCGAGGAGTATGGTCGGCCTTTCTCCTGAAGAAAAACTTGATGCGAAGAGGCATGAGGCCGATAATTCTGGAGATAGGAAAAAATTAGAAAACATAAGATTTGAAGGACGAAAGACAGCAAAAGAAAGGCTACTTTCTCTTCTTGATGAAAATACCTTTGTTGAAATAGATGCATTTGTTAATCATCGTTCAGGAGAAAATAATTTACATCTACATCGCCCTTTGGGCGATGGAGTAATTGCAGGACATGGGATGATGGAGGGCAGGAGAGTAGTATGTTTTTCACAAGATGCTTCAGTTTTCGAAGGCTCAATCGGCGAAATGCATGCCAAAAAAATCCTTAAAATATTCCAATTTGCCGAAAAGTCTCTTTTACCAGTAATTGCAATTTGGGATGGAAACGGGGAAAGACCAGAGGAAGTTATGACTTCTTTAGGGCCTTCTGGACAAATTCTTGATGCAATGGTTGCTTGTTCAGGAAGGATTCCTATGATATCAATAGTAATGGGTAAAGTAACAGGAATTAGTGCTCTAGCAGTTGGTCTTTCGGATTTTGTAATTATGCATTCTACTTATGGCAATATGGCCCTAACTACAGAAGATAATCTTTCTGAATTTATTGCGGAAAAGGAAATTAAAGAATTTTCGGGAAACGCAGCAAATCATTTTAGCAGAAGCGGAGTTGCGTGTTTAATAGCAGAAGACGATATTTCAGCACTCGCCCTCGCTTCTGATTTACTATCTTACTTTCCTGATAATATGCTTTCTAAACCGGATGTGATCAATAATGACGATTCTTGGGATAGGAAATGTGTTGAAATTAATGATATTTTACCCTTCAATCAAGAAAAACCATATGATGTGAAGAAAATAATCGAAATCATTTCTGACAATAGTACTTTCCTAGAATTATTCTCTGGTTACGCAGGCAATATTGTTATTGGCTTGGCTCGTTTAGATGGCAACTCTGTAGGAATTATTGCAAATCAACCATCTGTATTGGCCGGTTGTCTGGATATAGACGCATCAGTAAAAGCAGCAAGATTTATTCGTACATGTGATTGCTTCAACATTCCAATTTTGACATTCATAGACGTACCAGGTTTTCTTCCAGGGACTGTACAGGAATATGGAGGAATAATTAAACATGGGGCAAAATTACTCTTTGCATATTCTGAAGCTACTGTTCCAAAATTAGCTGTGGTCATAAGGAAAGCATATGGTGGCGCATATTTGGCAATGAGCTCTAAACATTTGAGATCTGACTATAATATATCATGGCCATCTGGTGAATTGGCAGTTATGGGCTCTAAAGGTGCTGTAAATATCATTCATAAGAAGGAACTTTCAAATTCTAAAAATCCAAATATTACCTTTGAAAAATTATTAAATGATTATCAAGAAAAATTTGGTGACCCTTATGTTGCGGCTAAAAATGGCTGGATAGATGATGTTATAGAGCCAGAAATGACTAGGAAAAATTTAATTCGTGCTCTTCGCCCTTTATTATCAAAAAGAGAATGGAGTCCGCCAAAGAAACATGATAATATACCACTTTAGATTAAAGTCTAGATAAAACCTGCCTAATTGAAGGTAATCTTTCTCTAAATTCATCAGAAAACATAATTTTCCAAGCTTCTAAATGTTGAGCAACTAACATGATTATTGCAAAATCATCATTATTATAATTTTCATCATATGATATTACATAATGATTACTGGGTATCATATTTTTTCCTATATTTATTCCAGGTAATAGGTCAAAATTTATTGATAGATCAGGATTAAGATTTTCTGTGATTGATTTTCTCCATGAACCATTACCAAGACCTCTTCTGCCTCTTTCAATAATTAATTTCCCTCCATATTTTGACCATTGGTATGCAATAGAGCGCGCGGTTGAACCTCCTCCTTTCATCTTCAAAACAGAATTATTTACTTCAATATTGATATATTCCATGGCTTTAACAAATCCCAGACCATCAGTATTGAAACCTCTCCACTCTCCGTCATAATATATTATTTGATTTATTGCTCCAATTTCTTTAATGCATTCTAGATTAAATTCTTCATGCAACTGATGCTTTAATGGAGAGGTAACTGATAGCCAGAAATTACCTTTTATTTTATTAGTTTCTTTTATGAATTCTTCAATGTTTCTTGCTTCTATAAACCTAACTTTAATATCTTCGAATCCCATGTATTCTCCAACTATTTGAAATATCTTGGGAGTTAAAGAATGAGCAACAGGAAAACCAACGACTCCCCAGTAATCGGGTACCTTCATATGCCCTCCCATGTGCTATTAGCAATGAAGGTTTCAAACATTAAGAGTCGTCCGATATACTTATGGATAGTGACATAGAGATAGCTAGAGCGGCAAATCCAAGGCATATTGAAAGCGTAGCCGAACAGTTAGGATTATCTCGCAGTGACTTGATTATGCACGGCCCTAATGTGGCTAAAATATCATGGAATTCTTTGAAAAATAAAAGTCAAAATACCAATGGCTCTTTGATTTTGGTAACTAGTGTCAACCCAACTCCATTTGGAGAAGGAAAAACTGTTACTACTATTGGATTAAATCAGGGTTTAAATCTTCAAGGTTATAATGCATGTTGTGTTATTCGCGAACCATCACTTGGACCAGTCTTTGGAATAAAAGGAGGCGCTGCTGGAGGAGGATTTTCTCAAGTATTGCCTATGGAACAAATAAATTTGCATTTTACTGGAGATTTACATGCCATTACTTCTGCTCATAATCTATGTTCTGCCATCTTGGATAACTGTCTTCATCGAGGAAATCCCCTAAATATAAACACTAATAGAATTTTTTGGCCTAGAGTACTTGATATGAATGACAGAAGCCTTAGAGAAATAACAATAGGACTGGGAGGTCCATCTAATGGTTTAGATCGTACTGATAGATTTGATATAACTGCAGCAAGTGAGGTAATGGCTATACTCTCATTAGCATCTGATTATGAAGATTTGAGGCTCAGACTAGGTCGAATTATCGTAGCTGAGAATTATCAAGGTGAACCAATAACTGCTGATGATATAGAAGCATCAGGAGCAATGGCGTTACTTCTGAGGGATGCCTTTTTACCCAATCTGGTCCAGACACTAGAAGGAAATCCCGCATTTGTCCATTGCGGTCCATTTGCAAATATAGCACATGGTAATTCTTCTGTAATAGCTGATAAAATAGCTCTTTCTTGTGCAGATTATGTCGTTACAGAAGCAGGATTCGGAGCCGAGATGGGCGCGCAAAAAGCATTACATATCAAATCTGCAGCGTCTGGCGTAATACCCAGTTGTATAGTTTTGAATGTTACAATAAGAAGTATGAAACTTCATGGAGGAGGTTTTTCAACAGGAGGTGGTGCAAGACCTTCAAAAGAAGAAATTGAATTAGAAAATATTGAGGCGGTACGACAAGGCGCATCAACTAATTTAAGACGCCATGTAAGGAATTTATCATCAACTCAAATACCAGTAATTGTTTCTATAAACAAATTCTCAACAGATACTGTGGATGAAATAAATATTCTAAAGGAAGAGGCGATAAAAGCAGGAGCAAGTAATATTGTTATTTTTGAAGGGCACGAAAAGGGTGGAAAGGGCGCTATTGAATTGGCCAATGCTGTTGTAAATGAATGTAAAAATCATGATGAAAATAATAATCCTTTTTCACCTATAGTAGATCCAGGGACCGATGTTGAACAAACAATATTAAAAATTGCAACAAATATTTATGGCGCACAATCGGTTGATTTCAGTACAGAGGCATTGCATACATTGAAAAACATAAAAAAATGGAATAAAAATAACCTTCCGGTCTGTATGGCCAAGAATCAATATTCCTTTAGTCACGATAAAAAAATATTGGGTGCACCATCGGGATTCAATATGCCAATAAGAGAATTAAGAATTAATGCGGGTGCTGGTTTTATCGTAGCAGTATGCGGTTCAATGATGACTATGCCTGGTTTACCAAAAAGACCTGCGGCAGCAGACATGGATATGGATGAGGACGGTAATCTAACTGGTGTTTTCGGATGAGTGTGATTAAGTGCGAAAAATTAGAAACTTAGATGATGGTTTTAGAATAAAAATTGATCATGAAGATGATCTTTGGACATTATCTCAGATATGTACTCCGGGATCTATTGTTGGTATGTTATCTCATCGCCGAGATTCTACAACCGGAACACAAGAAAATAGTAGGGCGAAAAGTGCTGAGAGAAAACCAATGTGGATAGTTTTGGAAGTACAATCTTCCTCTTTTCATTCATTCACAGAAAATTTACGTGTTCATGGTATAATTTCAGAAGCAAAAATTGATATCGGAAATCACCATACTCACATAATTGTCCCAGGAAACGAAATTGAGATATCAAGAGAAGGAGGATTTTCAGAAGCTGATAATTCTTTACTAGTAAAGGCATTTTCTTCAGGTAAAAGAATTAATTCTGGACTATTAGTAGTTGAAAATGATGAAATTTTACTGTTTGAAGTTACTCAGTATGGAATGAGAGATGTTTCTCAATTCTCATTGAGAGGCGGTGGAAAAAGATATTCTGACACATCAGGGATACGAGATGATTTTTTTTCCAAAGTCGCCAAAGAGACAATTTTAGTATTCAAAGAACACATTCCCTTGATAATTTGTGGCCCGGGGATGGCAAGAGATATTTTTGAAAAAATTCTCAGAAATTTAGGAGCTAAAAATGAAATTTTAAATTCACCGACTTCAATAGGAGGACGCTCTGCTGCCAATCAAATATTGACAGACGGTTTAGCCGATTCAATAATTGGTAAGAATGCATTAATATCTCAAATTCGTGTAATAGAAGAAGGACTTAGGAGAATTTCCACAGATGGAAATGTCTGCTATGGTCAAGCACAGATTTTAGAAGCAGCAAAACAAGGGGCAATAGAAAAGATTGTTATTTTAGCATCTATTTTGAGAAGTGATAATAGTGAAATGAACTTATTCTGGTCAAATATAATAGATGATATAAAAATCTCAAAGGGTGAAGTAATCCAATCATCATCTGATCATGACTTCGGCGAACAACTATCAAGTTTTGGAGGAGCAATAGCATTGTTGAGATGGAAATTAAATTAGATAAGTCCTTGACCAAACCTCTTTTCGTTAGCCCCATGTCTGTCAATTTTTCTATTGTCAATTTTCGACATCCCAATTCTTTAGATGCTGGTTCATTAGTCACAAATTCTGCTCTGGAAATAGGAGCTCAGGTAGATATAATCACTTCCAATAAAGATGAAATATTTAGTGATTTCAATTATGGAATAATCAATTGGAGAAAAATTCTTCAAAATAAACATTGGTTACTAATTTCATCTACCACTGTACTTGAAGGAAATTCCCCTTCTAGTGCGTGGGGGGCATCAATGATTTTTGGAGAATTAGAAGGAACGAAAACTGTAATGGTTGTAGATTTACCAGAAGATTATTCTAAAATTCCAGAGATGTGGGGGCAGATAATTAATCGAATTCGTCAGATTCATATTTTATTTTTTACAAATGAAGCATTAGATTCAATCTCTAAATTAGAAAATACCACAAATCCTTCACTATTGGAAAAAATAAAATCAAAAGGCCTTGTACCAATTGTTTGTACTTATGATGAAAATGAAAGTATACTTAATATCTTACATCCTTCAGGTAAATTATCTTTACAACTACAGTCTAAATATCCATTTCATTCATGGCTTGCACATTTTATTAATGGCTTATCATTAACTAATTTAAACAATAGTGAAATAAGACATGCCGCATCATGTATAGAGAATTCTAAAATACCGTTTAACTAACAATCTTCGCGCATTTCGGAAGACTCCTTTTGAAGGGGAGGCATTTCGGCTTCACTCGGAGAACATCTAATGTCACTAAAATTAGGGCCCGCCGGAGTCCCTTTATCTTGTAAAGGGAGAACAATTGTAGAAGGCATGGATGATATCACAGTCTTGGGCTTAGATGCAATGGAAGTTCAAACAGTAAGAACAGTTCAACCACACCATTTTGATCAATATTGGCAGGCTGGCATATTGTCATGGAAATCAGATTTTGAGATGAACATGCATGGCCCATATTATGCCGAACTATTGGGCAGTAAGAGAGAGAGAAATAGGACTTTATCTAAAATGGAAGCAAGTATGCAGGCTGGAAAATTAGTTAATGCCAGACATCTTACATACCATGTAGGGCCATATGGAGATTTTGAACCTGGTTCCGAAGCTAATGAGGAATTAATTAATATTTTTTCAGGAGTTGTTGATAGGGTACAGAGTATTTGGGGTGTCGAAGAGGAAGAGGAAGAATACTCTGCTTTCCCATGGGTTCACGAAGCTGAACCATCTCTTGTGGGCATTGAAACTTCTGGTAGACAAGAGCTATGGGGCACTGTTGAAGAAGTTTTGGAAGTTTGTAATCATGTGGATGGTACTGTTCCTGTATTGAACATGGCTCATATACACGCTAGAGGGCATGGTATGATGAGAACTAGTGAAGACTATGCAGAGCTATTTGATCGCGTACGAGAGACATACGGAGGCTCGAAATTTTACTGCCACTTTGCCGGTGTTGAACATAGGATGGGTAATGCATTGCATTATACACAAATTAAAAAATCTGACTTAAAATTCGAACCATTTGCTGAATATTTAGCGGAGGAAGGAGATTGGATGGACATAACAATAATTTCTGACTCTCCTCTTCTTGAACACGATGCAATGTACATGCTTCAACATTATGATAAAGCCAGACAAAGACTTCTTGAAATTCGTGCCAGAGATCAAAGAGGGATGATTACAACAACTCAAAATACGTCTGACGATGAAAATTTGGATTCTAAAGAGGAACATGACTCTAATCAGATTAGTACTAAATCATCTCCAAGCCATAAATCATCTACAATAGAATCTAAAAAATTATCTAAATCAAAAACTCAAGAAACAAATATGATGTCCTTTGAGGAAGAAGAAGATGAAGATGACATTTTTTAAAACTTCTTTGGAAGACTTGAAGTCATATCTCCAATGGCAGACCTCCAAGGGACTGTAGCTCAGTAGGGAGAGCGCCGCACTGAAGATGCGGAGGCCGCCGGTTCAAGTCCGGCCAGTCCCACCATTTTTTACTAATTTACAGAAGTAACAATCTCTTTTTGAATATCATGAAGTTTTATGATTCCTTTGGCAGCAGAGTCTAATAATTTTTCGAGCTGTTCTCTTGAATATGTGGATTCTTCTCCTGTTCCCTGTACTTCTACGAATTCTCCGTTACTTGTCATTACTACATTCATATCGACATCGGCATTGCTATCCAAAATATAATCCAAATCCGTCCAAATCTTTCCTTCCAGTAGTCCCACACTTAGTGCAGCCACATCATAAGGCATGACTTTATTTTCATGTTCCCTTCTTTTTTCCTCAGATAAAGATGGAGGTGTCCATCCGCTTTTTATTTCTTCTTTACTGGCCCTTAATTCTTCAGGCAAACATTCTCCACTTGCAATGAGTCTTCTTACTGCAATTCTCATGGCAATACAAGCGGCTGTTATCGACGCACATCTAGTTCCTCCGTCGGCATTTAGTACATCACAATCTATTGTTAAAGCAATAGGTCCCAATGCACTCAAATCAATTGACCCTCTGAGAGATCTAGCAATTAATCTCTCAATTTCTTGAGTCCTTCCCTTTGCCCCAGTACGTTCTCTTCTGAATCTTGTATCTGTCGAACCAGGCAAGAGAGAATACTCGGCATGAATCCATCCTTTACTCGCATCTCTGGGAAACCATCTTGGCAAAGAAGGAGCTTTAGTAACACATGCTAAAATTTTAGTATTTCCTTGGCTGTAAAGAATTGACGATAAAGCATTAGCAGTAAAATCTATTTCAATATTCACAACTCTGAGTTCTTCACTGCTTCTTGTAATATCAATCCCGTCTTTTTTGGTTTTTGCCATGCTCCTCGGATGGCATATATCTGATGAACTATTCGTGTATTTCCATCATTTTTTGATTAATAATTCTTTAAATCTCCTTAGCGAAGGGAGGCCACCTGCCTATGTAAAGAGACAATAGTATCAATAAAATCTGTATTATCCCTCTCATTACATGTTCAAAAAAATTAAGTTTCACTCCTCCTATAGGGATAT
The DNA here is from genome assembly GCA_003602595.1 of Candidatus Poseidoniales archaeon. Lineage (GTDB taxonomy): Archaea > Thermoplasmatota > Poseidoniia > Poseidoniales > Thalassarchaeaceae > MGIIb-O3. The sequence goes on from QQRX01000008.1 coordinate 41,778, forward strand.
CATTAATCCACATATTCAAATTCGCCCAGTACAATACAATCAGCATCAATGAAATTCCTAAAGATCCATACTTTCTCAGTGGTTCAATTAGAATCATTATACCAAAAATTATCTCAAATACACCACTTAAATAAACCCAAAATTTTGGATTCCCAAGCACTGATGGAACTATCGGTTCAAACCATTCTGGATCTCGAAAGTGCTGTATCCCAATATTTATCAGAGATAATCCAAAAAATATTGTTACTAGTCTAATGATCAATATCATTTCAAACTACTCTTTTTTATTTCTCGGTCTGAAAGATTCAATCAATTCAGGGTTTGTATCAATATATGGCCCTCCAATCAAATCTACACAATAGGGAATACTGGCAAATATCCTATCTAGTATTTCTCTAATTGATCTAGGTGAACCTGGTAAGTTAATCACTAAACATTCCCCCCTTATTCCCGCAGTCTGCCTTGAAAGAACTGCAGTAGGGACATATTCTAGAGATATTCTTCGCATTTCTTCTCCAAAACCAGGTAACATTCGCTCACAAACAGATTCAGTTGCTTCTGGGGTGACATCTCTAACGGCAGGTCCAGTCCCTCCTGTAGTTATCACGACATTACACATTTCTTTATCTATCAATTCTATTATTCCATTTTCAATATCTTCTTTATTATCAGCAGTAAGTAACCGGTATATCTTCCAAGGGCTGGTCAAAACTTCTTTTAAGAAATTTTCAATTTCTGGACCACTTTTGTCCTCGTATATTCCTTCAGCAGCTCTGTCTGATGCAGTTAGAATCCCAAAACGACATACGTCAAGGTTACTCACACCCCATCGAAGACACTATTGTAGAAAACGACACCGGTTATTTTATCTATTTTTTTAGAGGTATGTTCAAAGACCGCCACCATCTTAGATTAAATTCCAGAGGTGATGAAGTGTTGAGTCTACCCCAAACTACACGAATTATCATGACCATTGTGAAAAATAAGTTTTTTTTCTTATTTTACAATGTTTTAATTGATTGTCCGGACTCAATAAATCCTTATTGATGTTGGTGATATAATGACAATTGGTAATAAATACGGTATACAGATTATTGCAGTAAAACAGGAATGTCCTGAAGCAGATGAACAAGAGATTATTGAAGAATTTAGACGTTATGAAGACGAATTTTTAATTCCTCCTGAAGATGCCTTGAGATCAGTTATTAGGAAATTCCAATTAGCCTCAGGAAAACAAGTTTCTGCTCCTTCTTTACAAAAGGCAGAGAAAAAAGTTACTAATTTTTCTGAACTTTCATCTGATGATAAAAATGTTACATTGGAAGTCTCAGTTGTATCTTACACGCCGAGGATGCAGATGGTTAGAGGGGAAGAAAAACAAATCGCTTTTGGATGGATTGAAGATAATCCTTGGGAAGAATCTAGCAAAAGGGAACGCTGGGATTTCAAAGATTGGGGTCAACATTCAGAAAATCTTCGTCCAAATTCTATAGTTCGTTTAGAAGGAGTTTCTGTTAATGAGTGGAATGATAAAAAATCTATTAACATTAATCGTTCAAGTAGGGTAACTATCTTGAGTGAAGGTGATTCCAACGTTATTACATCTATAAATGAACCTTTAGAAATTTCTGAATTAATTAAAAATGAAGGATTTGGGAGTACTGTAGGGAGAATTATCACAATAAAGCCAGATGTTATTGTAAAAAAAGATGGAACAGGGACTTTAGATATTTTCAGAGGAAGGATATCTGATTCATCTGGAAGTGTAGGATTTTTATCTTGGGTTCCATTTAATTTTGAATCGGGTGATTTAGTTAAAATGGAAAACATTTCTGTTCGTAAATTCCGCGATACTCCTGAGATAAATATTAGTAGTGATGCAAAGATAGAACTTTACATAGACAATTCCTTTCCCAAAATAGATGATTTAGTACATACAATAGAATCTAATATATCAGATTTGAGAAATGGCATGAGAGATATAAAAATAACTGTTCAAATCGACTCTTGGAGTCAAAGAACATTTACCTCAGAAGAGGGTACGGAAAAAATAGTTAGAAGTGGAGAGATTATCGATCCAAGTGGAAGGTGTCGTTTGACCGCTTGGTGTGATTTTAATCCAAGTAAAGGAGATTATGTTGAATTATCTGGTGCCCGAGTTCAATTTTGGCAAGGTTCTCCGGATTTAGTTATTGATGATCTGGCCCAAATAAATGATGTCGTTAATCCTCCTTGGGAGGAAATCAATCCTGAAGACCATTGGGTAGGTGTGGATTTAAATGATTTAGTGAATGGAGGCTCGAGAAGGGGGATTAAAACATCCGGCAATATCATTTCAATTAGACAAGATTCTGGAATAATTTACAGATGCCCGGAATGCAGGCGTGTTTTACGGGATGATATATGCTCAGAGCATGGCAATGTTCAAGGTAAAGAAGATTTAAGGCTTAGATTCGTTTTAGATAATGGAGTTTCCAATGCATCCCTATTATTATCTAAAGAACCTTCAGAAGATTTTCTTTCAACTAAGTTTGATGATATAAAAGAACAAATTTCAATTTCTGGAAAAGATCAGTTTCTATCTTCTCTCAGAGATATGCTTTTTTCCAAGAAAGTCGAGATCCATGGGAGAGCTTTAGTAGATAATCAAGGTACTATGATTTTAGCAGAAAAAATGTCAATATTTGATTGTGATATGGAAAAGGAAGCAAATAGAGTTTTGGAGAAATGGGGGGTTGTTTTATGATTTCAACTACCAGAATCCAACGTCAAAGTGCAATTAGGTTATTCGCGCAAGAATTTTCAGAATCTAATCTTACCGAGCAGGGAATTGGAGAATATGATCCTTCCTTTGTAATAACCAAACTCGGCGTTAAAGTGAATAGGGCACTGTTTTGTGGAGTAATTGATAGGTTAGAAAAAAGAGAAGGAGACAATGGTCCAAGTTTCAATGGCCAAATAAGAGATCCAACTGGTATCAACCGTTTTAATGTCGCTTCCTTTCAACCAGAACTACAAGCAGACATGGAGGAATTATTTGCAAGGTACGAATCTGGAGACAGGTTTTTGTTGGCAATAGTTGGTAAATCTAGGTGGTTTGAAGGTGATGAAGGAGGTATTTTTACTTCTTTTCGTGTTGAAGAATTCACGGTAATAAACCAAGAGGCATATTTGAATTGGCTTATCGATACTTCTGATGCAACATTACGCAGATTAAATTTTTATGAACAATCTTTAGAATTGGAACTCAATAAAGAATCACTAATAGCATCAGGTTTCCCTAAAGATCTAGTTGATGGGACATTATTGGCAAGACAACATTATTCTAATGTAGATGCTGAAAACTATCGTTTAGGGATTTTAAAAGCACTTTCTAGTGCTTTAGGTAGTTCTGTAGGAATCAATCAAACTGTAATAGTCCAAAATGAGACAAATGATGTAGAAATAACCGATATGGATGAAAACATTATCAATCCTGAAAATGTAATTTTGGACACAATAAAAAATCTTGATATAGGTACTGGGGTTGAATACGACAAATTAGTTGAAGCCTGCACATTATCTGGTATCTCTAGAGAATCTGCTGAAGATTGTATTGAGGATTTGAGAGATGTCAAAGGAGACATTATTGAACCCAGATTTGGATTTTTCAGACTTTTGGAATAATATTAGTACTATTCTCTACTCTTGATAAATTTCTCAGATTCTTTCATTTTTATCTTAATTCTCTCTATGATAGGTTTAACTTCGTATTTTAGCTCTTTTTTACTATCTCTCGTTATGTTTATCGAACCTCCCTTATTTTCTGCCATATCTGTTGCAACCATCAATAATCTTTCTTTTACTTTATTTTCTTCTATTGGCCACCCTCTTCTTTTTACCAATCTGATTAAAAGTTCTTTTTCCGAATTACTCCACTCTCCTCCATATTCTTTTAGTATCGTACTCACTATTCTTTCCAATTCTGGAATTCTGGCTTGAATAGCCAATAAATGACCTTGAATTATCGAATTCTCTTTATCAATATCAATAATCATCGTTTCTCTAGCATCTTCTAAGTATGCCTTGGAAAAATCTTCTTTATTTTCTTCAAATTCAAAAATTTCATCTCCACCTTCAGTATCATCTAATTCCTCATTTAAGTCAATCATTTGTACTCCGTTCCTATGCAGACTACGTTTAATCCTCCCCCATCCTTTGAACTGATTTGTTAAAACTCCCCCAACTCTGCCCATCAGTATTGTTCTTGTACCGGTTAATGGCATTTCGAGTCTACGACATAATTCATACAATGTATCTTTATCCATATCTACTAATCTTTCTATAGTCATCCTTCTTGAGTCAAAATTAAGATGTAGCCACAATCTCCTTCGCCTCTCTTTGTGTGAACCTGATGACTTTATACCGAAAATCTTCAATATTTCTCCTAATTCACCGTGAGATGTTCCTTGAATGCCTTCCCAACTAAGATCAATTTCAGATAATACCTTTTGTTTTATCATTCTCGCCCTCAGAACTTCAACTGAGCCACTTTTTTGGATTCCTTCACTTTCAGCAATTTTTCTTAACTCAACTAAACTACTTCTGTAAAGTAAATCTAGCATTGGTAAATCTATATCCAGTATTACTCCTCGGACTCTCGCCGTATGTCTTAACTGATATTGGTTACGCTAGTAATCAAATTAATTGTTAATTTTTCCAATGATGCCATTCCCATCATCATTCATCTAAATCAATAAATGCTGTTGCCGAATTATCATAATAGGAGTCCTTAGGGACATCCTGAGAGACTTCTCGTAACATTACCTCCCAATCTCTAATAAGAGAAATTGTTGCAAATTCGAATTTTGAATATGGAATTATTCTGTGAATCCCTACTGTTCTCTTTCCATTTTTTGAAATTTTTTCCATCTTAATTTCTACATGAACTTCAGAATCTAAAACCTCTCCTTCAGAATCATGACAGGCCTGCTCCATAGTCAAATCTTTGTATTTTTCAGCCTCTTCCATTAATGATTTAACTTTCCTGTGTCTGACTAAAATGGATATATTTGATAATTCTTCATTACCTAAACTACCTATAATTTGATTTTGTATCCACCATATTGTTTCTCCTTCCTTCTCTGTAATTCTTTTAATCAACGATTTTGGTGAACTTTTCCTTGTCAATAATATTATCAAATCTGAGTAAGGAATTGGTAAAAAATGATAATCTCCTCCATTTTTAGGATCTGGAAGCAATGTATGTCTTCTACCATCTAATTTAAGTTTTTCAAATATTTCTTTGGATGTAATAAAACCATCTATTTTACCAATTTTTCTTTCTTCCTCCATCCATGCAACCCTTTCAAATTCATTTGAATATTTTTTCTCCAAATTACAAATTGATTGATAAGCTTCAGTACTTAATACACGTAAATCACTCCGTGTTCTTCTTAATTGCCTTCTGATTATTTTATAATCACACAAAATTATTGCTGATTTAGGTTGATAACCAATCTTATTTTCAGAAATCAATAACATATTAGGCCTCTTTGGGGTAATCGCCCCTGAAACATGACATTCATATTGAAGCATATCCAATTCCTTTCCATGCAATTGTTGACCTGTCATTGCAATCACATCATATTTTCCTTCACTCAAACCTTTTATGGAGCGTGAAAAATCTAATTTTTTTGAATTTATTCTCTCAAACTCACTAAATTCTTCCAATTCTAATAGATTATTGATGTATTTTGTAATATCACAATTCGGGGTGTCCAAAGTAACAATTTTTATTTTGTCTTTCATGGCAACCACTTCAGGAGAGGGAGTAC
>QQRX01000080.1:0-16280 GCA_003602595.1 Candidatus Poseidoniales archaeon
TAATATTTTTTTATTTGTATTATTGAATTGTCATAATTATACATACTCACCTATTATTGTTTAATAATATTTTCATATAGTTTTATTAGAATTTACAATAATTCCATCAATCATCGTTTTAATGATAGGATTAATTCCAGGAGTTTGACACCATCCATCAATGAATGAAGATGAAATAATATTCAGGTCTGCTGGAGAACCAATCGATAATGAACCTCTCATTTCATCTGAATCAAAAATTGATGTTGCTGGATTCCTAGTTGATGCAATTAATGATACTAATGGATTAACATTCAGTCTATGCGATAAAAGACTACCAACAAAGGGCATCGATAGGGAAGGATAATTCGGATTGAAATCTGTTGCAATAGAAAAATCCCAAGATTCATCTATACATTTCTGAATTGGTAAATTAATTTTTTTACCAAGAATATAAGGAGTCCCTGGTAAAAAAGTCTGCATAGTACCTGATTTTGTAGCAAAGTCTCTTGACTCATCACTTGAGAATGCAACATGATCTCCACTTGATGATCCTAATTCAGCTGCTAGTGATAATCCTCCAGAATCAACAAATTCATCTACGTGTAATCTAGAATTAAGGCCCATCTCTTGAGAGGTTTTAACGATTAATTCAGTTTCATCTACTGTGAACCACCCGGGTTCACAAAATACATCTACCCATTTTGCTAGTCTATTTTTAGTGATAATAGGTAGTTGTTCGTGTATTAATTCTTCCAAATATTCCTTTCTACTCTTCCCTTCTGGAATGTCATGTGCGCCCAACCAGGTAGGAAAGACTTTACATTTAGAGTTTTCATTTAAAGATGATATCACTTTCAATATCATTTCTTCTGTTTCATTACATAGCCCGTAACCACTTTTCGCCTCAAGGCTCGTTGTCCCATGCATAATAGCTATTTCCAATCTTTCCATACCCTTTGAAAATAAATCGGAAAAACTACTATTTCTAGTACTTACAACAGTTTTTTTTATCCCTCCACCAAGTTTAGCAATATCGGAGTAGGAATTGCCTGATTGTCTTAGAGACAATTCATTTGATCTATCTCCCGACCAGACTAGATGATTATGACTATCTATTAATCCTGGAATAATTGCTTTACCTCCTGCATCAATGATATTATATCCATTTTTTGATATATTTCCTCCCATATACCAAGGTATATATTCATCAGTAATATTCTCATTATTATCTATAAGTGATATCTTACCATTATTTATCAGAATTGCATTACCGTTTGGATAAACAAGTGATTCTTTATCTAGCATTTTATGGCCTGAAATTGGTTTATTGATATCTCCAGTAGATAGATGGGCAATTTCACCACAGTTAACAATGATGGTGCTCATAACTTGTGGGAGCAGTTATACTTCAAAGGGATACCCCATCCGGAAGGTATGGTCGGAGTTGTACTTGGTATCGAAAGCACAGCACATACTCTATCTTTTGGAATGGTTGACATGAATGGAAAAACCTCTCCATCCTATTCTAATTTATTTAGGCCAGAAGAAGGAGGAATTCATCCTAGAGAGGCTGCCGATCATCATTGTTTGATGGCTTCTGATTTGCTAAGAAAGGCCACTTCATCTGAGATGTTTTTAGATAATAAAATTGAAGCTATTGCATTTAGCCAAGGGCCAGGATTAGGTCCATGTTTGAGAATTGGTGCTAGTATTGCTAGAACACTTTCTGAGGTGTGGAAAGTCCCTCTCATAGGAGTAAATCATTGTATAGCACACATTGAAATTGGAAAAAATCAAACCGGTTGTAAAGATCCAGTATTGCTGTATGTAAGTGGGGGTAATACTCAAGTTATTGCTAGTTCAAGAAATAAATATAGAGTAATGGGAGAAACATTAGATATTGGAATAGGTAACATGTTAGATAAATTTGCTAGAACTCAAGGAATTCCATTCCCAGGGGGGCCAGAGATAGAAATATTAGCAAAAAAATACGAATTAAATAAGGATATTAATGAAAATTTTATCAATCTTCCTTATGGAGTTCAAGGAATGGATATGGGATTTTCTGGTATGTTGACTGCTGCTGAAAGAAGAATTGATGCCGGAGATTCTTTAGAGTCTGTTTGTTGGTCTTTACAAGAACACGCTTTTGCGTCATGTATCGAAGTTGCAGAAAGAGCAATGGCTCATACGGGAAAAAATGAACTTCTATTAGGAGGTGGCGTTGCTTGTAATACTAGAATTAGAGAAATGGCAAAAATTATGTGTGAAGAACGGGGAGCTACGGCATACTGGCCTGAAAAACAATTCTGTATAGATAATGGTACAATGATTGCGGAATTAGGTAGGTTATTGCATAATGTAGGATATAACACAAAATTGAGCGATAGTGCTATTAATCCTATGTTAAGAACTGACCATACAGAAATAATTTGGGATTAAGAAGACTTATCAAACCCCATTTATCCGAAAGAACGGGGATTGATTAAACAGTGCAGCGTAGGAGGAGGCCGAAAGTAGCACCGAGAAATGTTTTCGGTGGCAATATACCTCCAAGACCTCAAAAGAAACCCAAAGATGCTGCTTTGAGAAAGGATAAGCCGAACTTTCCTAAAAAACCAATAATTAAGAAGCCTGTTAATGAAGTTAAGCCAACAAAAGATGTCAAAAAAATGAGTGAAAATGAAATTTTAATTAAGAAAAGTAAAGAGGGCATCGGTATCCAGAAAAAAGAAGAGCCCGTAGTAGAAGAACAAAAAATAGAGGAAGTTATTGAGAAAGAAGAACAGATACTAGAAGAAAATATTCTTGGAAGAAAAACCAAAAAGAAAACTATAGGATTACAAAAAAAGATCGAAATTGTAACAGAAGAAGAGGAAGAAGTAGTTCCTAGTTCAAGAGCAATGGAGCTAATAGAAAAAAGTAGAATTAGAGCATCTGAAAAGAATCTGATGAAGGAATCTGAAAATACGCCAAGAGTTATTGTTGATATACCAAAAAAATCCAAAATACGAACAAGACAAAAAACATATCAACCAGCAACTAGATTAAAACGTCTAGATCGAAGTAAACACATGGAATACAAGTATGAAATGCGCTCTTTATTAGTTGAAATTAACATAATGGAAGAATATCGTTCAAATTTGTTAGCCAGTATTTGGGCTAAAGGAGAACGTCAATCGACTAAAGAGGCGAAACAATATATTGATGAAAAAATGAGCGAGGGCGTACTCAATGAAGATCAGCATAAATCCCTATTAAGAGTCATAGAAAGTTATACAATAAGAAGGTGATTTAATGAAGATAGAAAAAGACAAAGTAGTTTCAGTCCATTATACTGGTAAATTTCCAGAATCAGATGAGATTTTTGATACGAGTATAGAAAGAGAACCCATGGAATTCTTAGTAGGTCATCAAAATATGATACAAGGATTTGAACAAGAACTACTCGGAGCAGAAAAAGGAGACAATAGAGAATTCACTTTATTGCCTGAACAAGCCTATGGACATAGAAATGAAGATGCTATACAAGAAGTTCCTAAAGAACAGTTTCCTACAGATTTAGAAGTAGGGATGATGTTTCAAGCTCAAAGCGATCAAGGCCCTATGCAATTTTCAATTTATGAAATATTAGAAGACACTGTTAAAATTGATTTCAATCATCCGATGGCAGGAAAGACCTTGAAATTTAATGTAGAAGTAATAAGTATTAGAGATGCTAGTGAAGAAGAAATTAGCCATGGTCATCATCATTAAACGCATTGTTCATGACTTATTACCTCTCCGCCGCTCACATGGATATGTCAAATAAGCCTGGTGAGCCCCCATACACAAGTGGCATATATCCTGAAATGTATAAGAAAAAGGTTTGGACAATGAGACAATATGCAGGTTTTTCATCTGCAGAAGAAACAAATTCAAGATTTATTTCTTTATTGAATAATGGTCAAACAGGACTATCTGTTGCCTTTGACTTACCTACACAATTAGGACTTGATTCAGATGATAATTTAGCATTTGGAGAAGTAGGGAAAGTTGGAGTTGCAATTGATTCTATAGACGATATGAGATTGTTATTCAAAGATATAAATTTGGCAGATGTCTCAACTTCTATGACTATAAATGCACCAGCAACTACATTATTAGCCCTTTACGTAGCACTTGCAGATGAGAAGAACATTCCTCGCTCAAATTTAAAAGGAACTGTGCAAAATGATATCTTAAAAGAATATATTGCAAGGGGATTATACATTTTTCCTCCTGAACATTCTATCAGACTCACAACAGATCTTATGAAATGGTGTAATGAAAATATTCCTAAGTGGAATACAATATCAATTAGTGGATATCATCTCAGAGAAGCAGGATGTACTGCAACAGAAGAGATAGCACTAACCCTTACTAATGCCCTTTATTATACTAGAAGTGCATTAAGAACGGGACTAAAAATAGATGATTTTGCACCTAGAATGTCCTTTTTCTTTGGTTGCCACAATAATTTCTTCGAAGAAATATGTAAATTTAGAGCCGCAAGAACATTATGGTATGAAATAATTTCGGACTTTAATCCGAAAAATGAAAAATCCTCCATGCTAAGATTTCATACACAAACTTCTGGAGTGACATTAACCGCGCAACAACCTATGATTAATGCAATACGTGTTGCTTACCAAGCATTATCAGCGGTATTAGGAGGAACACAATCATTGCATACTAACAGTTTTGATGAAGCACTAGGCTTACCAACCGAAGAAGCAGCTACTCTTGCACTTAGGACACAACAAATAATAGCCTCGGAAACAGGTATAACGAGTATTTTAGACCCCCTATCTGGATCTAAAATGATAGAAGAGAAAACTAAAGAAATGATATTTGAGGCTAAGGAAATAATGAAGGAAATAGAAAATAATGGAGGCTCAATGAACTGCATAGTATCAGGATTTCAACAAAGAATGATACATGAAAGTGCTTGGAAACATATGAAAGATATAGAAGATGAACATATTGAAGTAGTTGGTGTTAATAAATATCAAGAAGAAGAAAATAGTAATATTGAAGCACAGAAATTAGATATGGAAAATGTCAAGAAGCAAATTGAATCTGTAAAGAAAATTAGAGATTCAAGAGACCAAAAAGTTGTAGAAGAAGCTCTAGAAGTATTAAGAGTTGTATGTAAAAGTGATGAGAATGTTATGGATTCTATTATTAATGCTGTGAAAGTTGGTGCAACAGTAGGTGAAATAAATTCTGTAATGAGAGAAATTTTTGGAACATGGATATCTCCAAGTGGTGTTTAAATGGATGAAGTTAAAATAGATCATATAGGAATTGCAACAAAATCAATACAAGATAGTAGTTTAATTTGGGAAATTTTAGGTTTTACCAACTCAGGAGAGGAAATAGTCGCAGATCAAGGCGTTAAAGTAAAAATTTTTTCTGCGGATGAAGGTACAAAAATAGAATTATTGGAACCTTTAGGCGAGGAAACGCCAATAGGAAAATTCATCAAAAAACGTGGCCCTGGAATACAACAATTGGCTATATCTGTTAGTGATATAAAAAAAACTATTTTAAAATTGAAAAAAAAGAATATAAATTTAATCAATGAAGTGCCGACAAAGGGTGCAAATGGAAATCTTATTGCATTCATACACCCATCCTCTGCAGGAGGAATTTTAATAGAATTAGTAGAAGAAAATCAATAATAGTCAAAAGTAATTATCAATACGGTAAAACATGGAAACACTGATACGACGTTTTGAAAATTCAGAAAATATAGATTCTAAAGTATTAGAAGAAGAAATAGTTTTTCTTGCTAAAAACCTAGAAATATTAAGAATTACAGGTAAAATTTCAAATGATGCGTTTTTAGATGCAGGTATGATACAAGGTGGTCTGTCCATAATATCAAATCTATTATCACAAGGACTCAAGACGCAAGATGTAAAAGGACAATTGAAGAGGTTAAAGGATAAATCAATTGTCCTAGGTAATTCTTATCCAGAGCTAGATCAATTAATCGAGTCAATGAGATAGTATTACTAGAATAATACCATAATAATACTAGAATAATATTTAATAGTAAATATATATTGGTATAGTCATGCCAAAGGTTAGCTTAGATATGCCCCAACAAATAATAGAAGATCTGAAAAAACATGTTGGAGATGAGAAAAAATATGTTAGTTTAGCTGATGCTATACGAACAGGTTGCAGAAAACTACTAGATCAGATAGATGAAATTGATGCAAGACATGGGAGAGTAAAGGAATGAAAGAAGTAGGAAGGCATGAAGCAGAAGATGCAGTCAGAAAACTATTACAATATTTAGAAGATGATGCTGAAAGAGAGGGTTTAGAAGAAACACCTAAAAGAGTTATAGATTCATTTGATGAAATTTTTGCTGGATATAAACAAAAACCTTCAGAGGTTTTAGCGTCAACATTCAATGCAGAAGGATATGATGGAATTGTTCTCCTAAGAGATATTGAGTTTTATTCTACTTGCGAACATCATTTACAACCTTTTAGAGGAAGAGCTCATATTGCATATATACCCACAGATAAAATAGTAGGAATCAGTAAATTAGCAAGAATTGTAGAATTACATGCAAGAAGACTACAGAATCAGGAGAGAATTACAAAATCTGTTGTTGATGATATTGTGGAAAACCTAAATCCATTAGGCGCAGGAGTTATTGTAGAAGCTAAACATGGTTGTATGCAATGTAGAGGAGTATCTAAACAAAATGCGATTATGACAACAAGTGCTATGAGAGGAGTATTCTTTGATAAGCCTGAGGCACGCTCAGAATTAATGCAGTTGATTAGGAGTAAGGAGTTATGAATATATATCCTGTAGTTGAAATATTTCACTCAGTTCAAGGTGAAGCTTTTCATACAGGAATACCGCATGTTTTTATTCGATTTGGTAATTGTAATCTACGATGTGAATGGTGTGATACTGATTTTTTATCTTACAAAAATATGTCATTAAAAGAAATTGTAGCACAAGTTCTTTCGTATGATTGTGATAGGGTAATATTTACAGGAGGAGAACCATGCATGCAAGATTTAGATACAATTGGTAGAGAATTAAAAAAGTACAATATCCATCTTTCTGTTGAAACTAATGGAACAATAAAAGTTCCAAAGATTATTGATTGGATATGTGTATCACCAAAAGACCAACTTTACCCTAATGTTACCATAAAACAACGTAGTGGTGATGAATTGAAAGTTGTTTATTGTGGACAAGATCTAGCACTTTACGATGACCTTAAATTAGGATTTAAGCATCATTATATACAACCTTGTTATCTTGAAAATGAAACCGTTGAAAATAATGGTAGAAATTTTTCTTTGGTAGAAGGGATTGTAAAATCTAATCCTGGTTGGAGGCTTTCATTACAGACTCATAAATGGATGGGAGTTGATTAAATGAGAGCAGTAATGGCATTTAGTGGAGGAATGGATTCTACTGGATTACTAATGCGTTTGTTAGCCGACGGATTTAAGGTTTCATGCGTAACATATAACTATGGGCAAAGACATATTATAGAAATTGATAGAGCAATTAACAATATAAAGTATCTAATGAATAATGGTATCGAAGTTGAACACAAAATAGTTGATATTTCAAGTGCGATGAGTTTGTTTCATTCATCATTAATATCCGGTGGTGAGGCAATTCCTGAAGGACACTATGAAGAAAAACAAATGAAATCGACTGTTGTGCCTAATAGAAATGCAATATTTTCATCCATTTTATATGGTTATGCAATAAGTATTGCAATGAGAGAAGAAACCGAGGTTAAAATAGCATTAGGCGTTCATTCCGGCGATCATATGATATATCCAGATTGTAGGCCTGAATTTTATGAATCATTGGAGAAGTCTTTTTCGCTGGGTAACTGGGAATCAGATAATGTGACATTATACTTACCTTATATTGAGAAGGATAAAGAATTCATATTGAGAGATGCTTTAATATCGTGTAAAAAATTAGGAATTGATTTTGATACAGTTTTTGCAAATACAAACACATCATATAATCCAGATGAGAATGGTAGATCATCAGGAACTAGCGGTGCAGATGTTGAAAGGATACTAGCATTTCATGCAATCGGCAGGAAAGACCCTGTAGAATATGTAAAATCCTGGGAAGAAGTTTTAGCTGGAGCAATTAAAACTCAATTAAAGTATTATGTAATGAAGGAAAATGGAACTGAACGTCCCTTTACTGGAGAATATGATAAACATTTCAAAGATGGAATTTATTATTGTGCTGAATGTGGTAAGAATTTATTTACATCTGAATCTAAATTCGATTCCGGTTGTGGGTGGCCCGCTTTTTCTGAAGAAATGAAAGATGCTAATATTATACAATTAGAAGATCGTTCTCATGGAATGAGTAGAATTGAAGTTAGGTGTAGCGGCTGTGATTCACATCTAGGTCATCTTTTTCATGAGTTGAGAGGGCAAAGATATTGTATAAATTCAATTTGTTTGAATTTCGTAGGTGAATAAATGGTTACTAGAATTAAAAGATGGGTGGAAACAGATACAGGACACAGAGTCCCTAATCATAAAAGTAAATGTAGGCATTTTCATGGTCATAGATACAGATGGGAGGCTGTGATTGAAGGAGATGTAGTTACTAAAAAAGGAGTTTCTGAAGAAGGAATGTTAATGGATTTCTCGGATATTTCTCGAATTCTAAATAGTGAAATTCATGATGTGGTTGATCATTCTTTTCTAGTTTATGAGGGCGACAAAAATGCCATAAAGGCATTAGAGATAATGGGTGAAGAACATAGAACCGTAATATTACCATTTATTCCGACAGCAGAAAATCTTGCAAAATGGGCTTTTGAAATTGTTAATAAACACATAAATAGTTCCTACGATAATAAATTAAAGTTAGTGTCATTTAATGTCAGAGAAACTCCTAAGTCATGGGCAACCTGGGATATTAATCATTATTCTTAAAAGATTTTGAAGAGCTTTTTATAACGCCTAGAATACGATGTATTTCATCGTCTTTAGGCATTCCCCTCAATATTACTCTATATAACGTCTCTTCAATACCCTTCTTTGAATGACTTTTGGCAGGTATAACTTGACATAGTTTATGAATCTCTTCTCTGAGTTGTTTTCTTAGATCTGGAGACAGAAGGCTTTCTGACGAGGTATTATTGGTATTCTGAAACCATTCATAACATACAATGGAAACCGCGTGACTTAAATTCATTATAGGATATCCTTCCCATGTTGGAATAGACAATAAAAAATCACACTCTTGTAATTCTTCATTTAGGAGGCCAATACCTTCCGGGCCGAAAACTAATGCTATTTTTCCATTCGCTTCACTAAGCCTATTAGGTAATTCCTTAGGATTTATAAAGTGACGAAAAGAGATTTTATTTCCGAATTCTCTTTTCCCAGAAGTCCCTACTATCAATGAACAGTCATGTCCTGCATCTGATATATTAGAAAATGAAGTAGCATCGTCCAAAACACTTTGTGCATGTTTAGCTCTATTTCTTGTTTCGTCTGACCAACTTATCGATCTAGCCACAATTCTAAGATCAGTTATTCCAAAATTTAACATAGTTCGAGCAACAGCACCAATATTGCCATCAAATTGTGGTTTAACAAGGATTATACATAATTTATTTCCAAATTCAGGAAGAGGGACGTCTAATCTTTCGCCCATAATTACTTCAATCAACCCTTCGTTGTTTATACCTTGTTATGTATCCAGCAATCCAATTACGCATTTTTTTATTGGTTACTTCTTCGCCATCTGAATTGCCAAGATCAGTATACATTGATACATATTTCTTGTTATTTTCAAAATCACCATTAAATTTATCTGGATAATCATCTACTAATCTAAGTGCTCTAATTTTAATAAAAGATGGTCTAATATTTCCCATGTTTATTCCTCCAATAATTTTACTTCTAAAATGTTAAATCCTTCCTCTCTTGTGCAAACAACTTTAATTTTTCTCGGAGGTTTCTGAGCCCCCCTGGCCCATACTTTTTTATTAATTTCTTCATCAATCCATATTTTTTCTTCTTCAGTTTTCTTCATGTGCTGAGAAACATGTTTTTTAATTTCAGAAATCGCTCTATTTGCTCTATGATTTCTTGTTACGCCCCATGCAGCCCTTAATGGAATTGTTAACTCTCTAACTTCTGCCATAATAATCACCTTTGTAATTTAGAACGACGCCACATGTGTCTTTTTGGATGAGTACTAGTGTTACGATTAGTACGCAACATTACCCAAACAGGTACGCGTCTATTTTGATTTGTTACCTTGATTAAACGCTTCTTCTTTGCGTATGGTTTATTTCTTGCCAAATAATCACCTCTTTAATAATTTGAAAGTCCTGGATACTTTTCTTCTGCAATTTCCCTTACAGAATGGGCTACATTATTGACTAATTTATGACCTTCTGGCGTTAACACCTTGCCGAGATTGACAGTCCCAGCAGCATTAAATTTACTAATAATTAATCCAGCCTCAGATAATTGTTGTAGAATAGTACGGGCTATATTCCTTGAACCCGCGGCAGCCCGATTGGGTTTTACACCTCTATCTCTTGGGCCACCAAATTCTTGAGCCATATGATTAGTGCCAATAGGTCCTTTGAATGCTACTTTACGCAGCACTGCCGCAGATCTGATTATCCACCAGTTATCTTGATTAGGAGGCCTTTCTCTGTGAGTTCCAGTTTTTACAAAAGCAGCCCATTCTGGCTGTACTATAGATTCTATAGTAGAAAGTTTCTCTACTAAGCCATCTATTAGAATGTCAGCAGGAATATCATTGTATGTCGTCAAAGCCTCACCTATTGTGACCGCCCGTCTTAGGGAGTCTATTTAATCGTGATGACTGATGTATTATATATAAAAATCATAATTCCATGAACAAGGATTCAAAAAAAGGTAAGTACTAGGATATGCTCATGAAGAAGTCATTAGCGAAGAATCCTAATATGCTTAGGACTATGATAGGAACAGGTTTAGTTCTTGTGCTAATTCTATCTTATGCTGTTTATTCAAATACTTTAGACTCTGAATATTACGGATATAAAACTACAAATGAGTCTGAAATAATTGATCTTCAATCCAATGAAGAAGATAGTGCAAACTGGTATTTTACTTCAAGGGAAGCAATTACATGGATTAATGTAACAATTGAAGGAGTAGAAGCAGAGTCTGCTAAATTAATCATAGAAGCATCAGGAGTTGAATGGTTTTATTCTCCATTATTAGGACTTGAAGATGCAGACTTTTTCAATTGTGAGGATGGGGGGTTTTCCGAAACCTCAGAGTCGTGTTCAAAGGCTTCTGTTCATGAAATAATTATCGATGGCAGTGAAGAGCAAAAGATTCATGGTAGAGTCTCCCTAGATCTTCCAATAGAGGGACTCGGCTACATTCAAAGTGATAATGAGTTCTTGGCTGAAGAAGAAGCAAGAGAAATTGTAGAAAATGCAAAGAAAACTATAACTTGGAATATAAAAATAGAAGACAGAGGAGAAGTATTATCTGATGAAAATTTAACAATAAATGTAACCATAGTAAAGCATGATTTTGTTTCAGTTGAAGAATTTAAGTTAAATCCTATTCAAGAATCCATATATAGCTTAGCAACCCTTATAGGATGTTTCTTTTTGTTACTTTTTGTCCCATTGACTGTTTACTTTTCCGCATTATACAAATCGAAAAATGATGATAAACTTCGCCTTGAAAATTAACTATTAGGTATTTTAAAAGGTTCGATACTCCAGCAAAGTTCTTCTGATTTTGTCAGTAAAGTAACCAACCTTAATTCAATGAAATTCATAATAGAAGTTGTTATACGTTGTTTTGATGGTATTATGTCTTCTTTAAATTCTGATTCCATCATATCAATTATATCACTAAAATTATTATTCCCATCCATTAAAAACCATAATCTTGAATTCATCACATCTAAAGTTCTTTTAACAGAGGTTGGAGATTTTAATAATTTAGAAAGAAAAGATTCAATTTTAGAAAATTTTTTTTCATATTCGATTATAATTATATTAGGTATGTTATCATCAAAATACCATTTTACAGGTAACCTTACTGGTATTTTATCATCTGGAATGAGCATTCAATAGTCACCTAAAATCCAGATAAGTAAGGATACAATAGAGCATATTCCTAACCAAGCAAAAAATCTAGTTAGGTATATTCTTTCAGTGAAATTAGATGTCCACCATGTCATCATACTAGAAATAGCCAATATAAATAGTAAAAATTCACTTCCTTGGGGTAATGAATTCAAAAAAACACCTATCTTCGCAATTTAATCGTATTGGAACATAAAGAGTTGGCAAATTTTATCAATCTTTCATTTAATTTTATATCTATAATATCACCTTCTTCGTTGAATGTATTCTTAATATTAGCCATTACTAATTGTTCGGGAATTGCCCAACCGTGCATCCAACGAACTGAGGTACGCATATGATTTAATGTTGTAGAATTTGCTTGACCACCAAGTGTACTAATTAAGCCAAAAACTTTACCAGACGTCTGGTCAAAAGAAAGCCAATCTATAGAATTTTTCATGACGCCACTCATTGTACCGTGATATTCTGGACTAGATAATATAAAAGCGTCTACGGAATTAGCCATATCCTTGAACATCTTTACATTTGGATGATCCCAACAACCATCTTCTCCTACAAATGGTAATGGATTTTGTTTATTATCCCATACAATTACTTCAGCACCCAATTTACTACACTCATTTTTTACTAAATCAATCATGTGCCCATTAGCAGAATCGAGTCCATAAGAACCACATATTCCCATAATACGTATTGGTTCAATCATGTTTATCCCTAAAGAGCATAATTATTCAACCCATTCATTAATTATAATAATTATAGACATTATTCTTTGAATATTTGCATTAACACAATCAGAAAATGCTTATGCATAATGTACTTGGCGAGTGGGCTATGAGAGAGACAAAAACATCGCCTGGATCGAATATCATGGATATGATTCAAGAAGCCAGGAATCTCTATGAAAATGGCGAATATAAAAATTCTCTAAATATCTATAATGATATAATTAATATTGATGAGAAAAATGTAAATGCATTATATTCCATAGGCGTAATCAAATCTCATCAAAAAGAAAATAATGTCGCAATAGAGTTTTTTGAGAAGGTAAACGACATAATGCCTAATCATCCTCCAACAGTCGCTAATCTAGCATATTTATTAGAAAGAGAAAAACCTAGGGAAGCTGCAGAATATGCCAACATTGCCCTCATTACGTTTCCTGATTTGGCCGATCTGAAGAGGATTGTTAAAAATCTGAACAATGAAAGAGAAGAGGAAATTATTGATGATAAAGAATTAGAATTGAGTGAAGAAGAAACAGAACAAGAAATCTTATTAATTTCTAAACCTGTCATGAATGAATTAGAATTGAGTAATGAAGAATCAGAATTGAGTGATGAAGAATCAGAACGAGAAATCTTATTAATTTCTAAACCTGTACCAGATGAATCAGAAGATGATATTTTAGATTTATTAGTTTCATCGGAATTAACTACTGAAGATAAAGCTAGAGAACTTAATAGTACAGGAGATTATATCGGTGCTGTAAAATTATGGAAAGAGATTTTAGAAACTAATCCTAAGTCATATGAAGCATGGTATGGATTATCTGAATCTCTAAAAATGTCAGGCCACAATGAAAAGGCCATCCAATGTAAAAACAGAGGAGATATATTGAAAGAAGAAGAAAATAATATTAAAAAACCAATTCTTAATAATGAGAAAGATGAAAGTCTTAATGGAAGTGAGATATTAAATGAAGATTCAAAAGAAAATTCGTTATACAAAGAAAATGTCAATATATCTATAGAATGGTATAATAAAGGAATAAATTTTCTATCTGAAGAAAAAAGTTCAGAGGCATTAAGTTGTTTTGAAAAGGCCATAGGAGGGTGTCCTAAAGAAGAGAAAGAATTGCGTGTTAGAAGTCAAAATGGCAGAGGAGATGCATTATACCAAATGTCAAAATACTCTGAAAGTATATTAGCGTATCATGCTGCAATCTCATTAGAGCCTTCATTATTAACTGGAAGAACATTGTATAATATGGGACAATCATATGCCTTTCTAGAATTATATGAAGATGCATTAAAATGTTTTGAACAATCAATAGGCAGAGGTTTAGAGAAAGATGGGATAGAAATATGTAAAACCCAAATAAATAGATGTAAGGTATTATTGAGAGAACAAAACAAAAGGAGTAAAAATTAATTTTTTGATCCATTAATTGTTACAACAACAGATTTACTAGTTGGAGTATTACTTCTATCAGCCACACTATCCAATGGTATTAACGAATTGGACTCGGGAAAATATGTTGCTACGTTATTTGGTGGTATGTCGTAGGGAACTACGAACCACTTTTCAGAAAATCTTTTTTTACCATTAAAATGAGAAGTTATATCTACTAATTGAAATTTTTCTAAATTATTTTTTGAAATATCTTCAGGGTTCATGAAAAGTACTCTTCTACCATTATAAACTCCTCTATACCTATCATTTAATCCATAAATAGTCGTATTATATTGGTCATGAGAACGTATAGTCATCATTAAAAACTCATTTGAATCAGTCTTCTTACTAGTGATTTTGTGAGAAACAAATTCTGCTTTACCTGATTTGGTATCAAATGTTAAATTATCTCTTGGATTATTTGGTAGGTAGAAACCACCATCTCTACGTACAAGAGCATTATAATTATCAAAACCATGAATACAAACAGAAATCAAATCTCTGATATTATCGTAATTATTAGATAAATATTCCCAATTGATTTTATTTCGTGAAATTTTCTTCTCCAGGGCTAAGGCAATTCCTGTAACAATGGCAACCTCGGACTTTAAATTGTTACTAATAGGTTTAGAGTTGCCCTGTGAAGAATGAACTACTCCCATAGAGTTCTCAACTGTTACAAATTGAATTCCTTCAATAGTTTGATCTATTTCCGTTCTTCCAAGACAGGGTAATATCAAGGCTTTCTTCCCAGTTACAAGATGGGAGCGATTAGGTTTAGTGGAGATTTGGACTGTTAAATTACAATTTCTTAAACCAGAGGCAGTAATTTTAGTATCTGACATTGCTGATAAAAAATTTCCGCCCATAGAAATGAAAACAGAATTACTTTCTTGCATCAATTTAACTGCTCCAACCGTATCTACACCGTGCTCCTCAGGAACTTTAATTCCAATATTTTTTTCTAATGACTTCAGAAAATTAATATTCGGTTTATGATTAATTCCAACAGTTCTATCACCTTGGACATTAGAATGACCTCTGACAGGACAAATTCCAGCACCAGGTCGTCCGATATGTCCACCAAGTAATTGTAAATTAACTATTTCTTGTATTGTAGCTACGGAATTTTTATGCTGAGTTATTCCCATAGCCCAACACACTATAGTAGAATTAGACTTAGATATTATTTTACCTAGTCTCTTAATATCATCTATATTGATTCCAGAGTGTTCAACTATTTCATCCCATTCAGTATTTTCTACAATATTAACATAATTGTGAAAGCCCTTGGTGTATTTCTCAATAAACTCTCTATCAAATGAACCTGATTCGATAATTACCTTTGAAAAACCCCGAAATAAGGCCATATCTCCATTGATATTTACAGTTACATGTTCATCTGATATTTTTCTTCCTGATCCTAGTAAATCTAGAGGTTTTTGAGGATGTTTAAAACGAACCATTCCAGTTTCTTTTAAAGGATTAATACTAATTATTGATGCCCCAGATTTTTTTGCATCACTTAATGCAGATAGCATCCTTGGATGGTTAGTGCCTGGATTTTGACCGATTACAATTATTAAATCTGCTTCATTGAAATCATCCAATTTAACAGTACCTTTTCCGATACCTATAGACTCTGTTAATGCCACTCCTGAGGATTCATGGCACATATTTGAGCAATCTGGAAGATTATTTGTTCCGTACCATCTAGCCAATAATTGCCATAAGAATGCTGCCTCATTACTAGTTCTTCCGGATGTATAAAAAATAGCGTGATTTGGATCATTTAAACTAACAAGTTCATCTGCAATCATCTCAAATGATTCTTCCCAGGAAATTTCGACATAATTCATACTATTCGGCATTAAAACCATTGGGTGGGTTAGTCTACCTCTTTTATTCAACCAATTATCAGATTTATGAGATAATTCATCTACAG
>QQRX01000080.1:16363-16976 GCA_003602595.1 Candidatus Poseidoniales archaeon
AAACGTGAACGATGATTATCAGGATCTGGCCAAGCACAACCAGGACAGTCAAATCCATTAAACCTATTAACCTTAGACAAATTTGATAAAGAGGAAATGAAATTATTATTCATACTATAATTCATTGATGCCATAACACCAGGAATTCCTGCTGCCACTGATTTTGTTTTACCTAGTTTAGGGGGTGAATTTTCTATTGGAGTGAGTTCATTTACCTGCTCCCTCATTGTATCTGACATAACCAACATGTACATCAGGTCTTTTATCAAAATGTATGAAATTATATTATTCTCTTAGAACCAGAAAAAATTGTCATCTTATTTTTCTTTGCAAAACCGATTAAGGTCATGCCATGTTCCAATGCCAAATCAACAG
Organism: Candidatus Poseidoniales archaeon; assembly: GCA_003602595.1. GTDB lineage: Archaea > Thermoplasmatota > Poseidoniia > Poseidoniales > Thalassarchaeaceae > MGIIb-O3. Next base: position 16,739 of record QQRX01000080.1, read on the forward strand.
CTAAAGTACTGGGCGCACCTAAAGCAACCATTATAGGAAATCCTGCTCTCAATGATTTTTGAACTAATTCAAATGATGCCCTACCAGAAACGATTACAATTTCATCTTTTATTGGCAACTCATTCTTATTTAACGAGTTTCCAATTAATTTATCCATTGCATTATGTCTCCCGATATCTTCTGAAATATATAGGACATTTCCATTAGAATTCAATAATCCTGCTCCATGGCACCCACC
>QQRX01000081.1 GCA_003602595.1 Candidatus Poseidoniales archaeon
ATAAAATGACATCTCCACGCTAAACGCTTCCTAAATGAGCTTAGACTTTTTATCCAAACACTTGAATTTTTTATCTGGGATTTATTTTTTCTAATATATTCTATTCTAGAAGATGTCTCGTGAACTACTCTTCTCATAGACAATACTCCTGCAGTAAAATATGGAGATAATCCAGAACCATGTTTGGTTGAAAGAGTCGGGCTCGAGATAGATGTACTATATCTCTCTCCGGATTTATTTAGGAATAAATGTAGCTTCTCGAAAGCAGCATGTTCTCCAGGAATAGGGCGATTTTCTAATTTCTTGGCATTAAGTCCGATATCATTCATTGTTGGAATCTTGCCATTATAATTAATTTTATTAATAAAAATCGGTGATTCGGATAATGGGATTCGCATTCTCAAATTTCTTTCTTTGGTCCAAAAATCTCTATTTCTTAAGTTCCTTATTACTCCATTACTTGGGCATTCATACCATTCTATTTTCAAAGAATTGCACCATTTTTTGACACTTTTATCTCTTTCATATGACCAAGAGTTACCGGTCTCTTCATGTGATAATAATCTTGTAATTTCATATTTATCATTAATTTCATTTAAAATATCAATAATATTTCCAATTTTAAAATGTAAACTTGCCCCAGAATTCTCAAGATTTTTGGATAAATCAATTGCACAATCCAATTCCCATTCAATATGTATTGGATTAATATCTGGTTGATCAAATCTTTCAGGTTCTAAAACGAATAAACACAAAACATTTTTTCCAGAAAGTGCGGCACTAAGGAGAGGAAGATGATCACGTGACCTAAGATCACGCTTGAACCAAACAACTTCAGTTGCCATATTTGGATTTGAAAATCGAGAGTTATTGAAGAGTTGTATTTCTCCTGTGATACTGACTACTAGAATGGGATAAAAAAAGTCGATTAATTATGTCATCAGTATCTCCATCATAATCAAATACCTTTGTTCTTAAGATTGGCGATATTTCGGCATTTTGGTCGTTACGTGAAGTTTCAATTGCCCATTCAATAATTGATTGATAATGTTCTTCTGTGCTTAGATTACCAAGCCAAATATTTTCATTTTCAGTTATTAATAATGAAACATTATGCATATTACATGGTCCAAGGCATGAAGATATTCTGAGATTTACTTTATTGTCAAGTTTGTGTTTTTCCCAAGATTTATTCAAAAAATCAATGGGCACGATATTATGTCCTTTTTTGGTATTACCACAACAACAACTGTTACAGACAACAACTGTGACTGTCAATTTAATCAACCCCTAACATTTGTTCTTTGGTTCTTCAATCAAATTTTTTCACGTACATAAATATCATCATCAATAGGGACCCATACATTGGTTTTTTCTTCATTTTGAATTTCAACTCGGTATGGATTTCCATCATCCCAGCATTTCAGAATTTTACCTTCTTGGAATTCTCCAACATTTGCATAAACTGTATCTCCAACATTAAAGCGTAATTCTTCGGCTTTACACTCCATGAAACCAGCCTGAAGAGTTTCGTGATCGAGATTTCGACCAATGAAAACGAATCGGCATTCACGCTTTTCTCCTTGCTTCCAAAGCCCGATTTCTTCACTAAAGTTTCCTCCAAAGAGCATATGAACGCCTTGGAATACGAATTTCTTATCTGTACCTTTAACGGCTAGAACTCCTTTGTAACGGAACAAATCTTCTGCTTTAGTCTCCATAAGATGTCCAATCCAATTTGATAATTTATTGACATTCAATTCGCCTTCAAACTTTGAGCTCGTAGATGTAACATTTTGATCATGTTCATGTTCTGCATCGGTATCAAGGAATTCAGGATCCATTTCTAAAGTTCTTTCCAAATCAAAAGCTCCAATATTAATCAAGTTATTTGGTTCAATTAAACTATTTTGAGTGTGGTAGATTGGTGCAAAACCATTTATTGACTTAATTTTGTTCTCAACTTCATTTAGTTCTTCTTCTGAAACTAGGTCAATCTTATTCAAGATAATTCGATCAGCAAATGCAAGTTGTTCTACAGCTTCATTTTCAACATCTTCAGGCTTTTCTTCCTCTAAATGTTGGGTGACATGTTTAGCGTCAACCACTGTTATGATACCATCTAACTTGTAACGATCGACTACTCTTTCATCAACAAAGAATGTTTGTGCAACAGGAGCTGGGTCGGCTAAACCTGTTGTTTCAATCAAAACCCCGTCAAAATCTTTAATTCTATCATACATTTTATCTAGTAACTCAGTAAGATCACCCCTTACAGTACAACATATACATCCATTCATTACCTCAATGATACTTTCTTCGGAAGTCTCGACCAGAATATTTTCATCGATACCGATATCCCCAAATTCATTCTCAATTATAGCGAATTTCATTTTATGCTCCGTACTTGAGAGAATATGATTCAACAGCGTAGTTTTTCCAGATCCTAAAAAGCCAGTCAAAACTGTCACAGGGATTCTTCTTACATCATTTCCGTCTTGCATTGTAATACCACTAATTGATAGCGCTATTTAATATCTATTTAATTAAAACTAATAATTGACCAATAGGTTTTTATTAATTAATCAAATTATACAATTTAATTACATAATTTATTTATTGTATGTAAAGAACATAAATACATAAGTCTGAATAATAAAAGCCAATACGTTTAGTTTATGATAGAGGGAGTTCTTGTTGCCGAAGAAGTATTTTCCTCTTTTGAAAGAAAAAAAATGAAAAGAAAATCCAAAATTAAATTACTTACAATTGCCATATTCATTTCATTAGTAATGTTATTAGTTTCTTTACAAACATGGATTGTGGATGATGTAGTAGATGAGATAAAAAAGGATTTGGGGATTTATGAAAGAGTTCCTGTATGGGAAAGATCCGAATGGCCATATTCAACCGATCAGAGTTATAGTTTCGTGATGGAATATGGAGAGTATGGCGTATTGGAAACTGATAATGAATGGAATTCAACCCATCATTTTGTTGAGTTTGATCTTCCTATGAGTGAAGGAGGATCAGCCCCTAATGGAATAGTAAGTCTAGCCGTATGGCTTCCTGATGTTGAAGAGGGAGTCAAAGTTCCCGTAATTGCAGAATTTGGTCCTTATTTTGATGAAGTAAGTGTTGAAACGCCATCTATAGAAGTCCCGGGAACCTGGTTAGGGCAGATGATTATTGACCAAATTTTACCTCATGGATATGCATTTGCTCAAGTCTCAGTGATGGGTACAGGGCGTTCAAATCATTGTATGGATTTGATGGGTAATGCAGAGCAACTTGGAGTAGATGCTGCAGTAACTTGGCTAGGAACTCAGGATTGGAGTAATGGAGGAGTTTCGATGATTGGGAAATCATATGATGGCTCTACCCCGTGGCAAGCGGCCACGTTTGGGAATGAGTATCTGAAAACCATAGTTCCTATTTCAGGCCTTATTGGAGTCATGGAATTGATGTGGAAAAATGGCAGTAGTGAAGCTAGAGCGCCAATAATGCACAACGGAGTCTATGGTTCATATGGTGTGGATGGTGATGAAGAAGATATAGGAAATTTATGCCCTGATTATATTATTGGACCTGGTACTGGAATAGCAGCTTATATGTGGGGAAGTGAGGTTGCTGGGACTTACTGGGAAGAAAGATATTTTCTCGATAGAGTTCTCCAAAACTACCAAGGATCAGTATACTTAATCCAAGGAATGCATGATTGGAATGTTGATCCTCATATGGCTATTCCAGTAATTAATCAACTTATTGACGCAGGGATAGAATCTAAGGGACTTTTTGGTCAATGGGATCATGATTACCCTGATAGGCCAGATTATCATTTTGATAGATCAGGAGAAGGGAGAGGGAGAGAAGCATATCCAGAGATGGTACGATTTGATTGGATGCAGGACTTACTAGAGTGGTTTGACTGGTATCTCAAGGGAGTGGGAGATAAGCCCGGTCTATTTGTAGAGATTCAATCAAACCAAGGCCAGTGGAGAATAGAAGATAGATATCCTCCGGAAAATATGGAAACTATGGCGTTAGATTTGGGAGGAAAAATGATTAATGTTGGAGGCACTACCACAATACTGCCAAATGGAAACATAGGTCCAATTTATGAAAGTGAACCATTTATTGAAGATATATGGATATCTGGCCTACCAAGATTGCATGTAGATGTATCAACAGCTACTGTTGGAGGTCAAATATATGCATTACTAGAAGACTGTGATGAAGTAGGTTATTGTATTCATATCGGCCACTCAATTATGGATTTAAGATATCATAAGGGAGGAAATCAAGAGCAGACATGGTTACCATTATTTGATACTATTAATGCAAAAATGGAGTTTTTTGCTATGGATGTTCAAATAGATGCTGGACATTTCATTCGATTATCACTAGCTAGTACTGGCGAAGATTATCTCCCAGCTTCAACTAGTACGATTGTTGATATTTCTGAAGGGCAGAATTCTAATCTTTTAATTGATGTTATTGATTATGAGAGTAAACTACTTTTCAATCCACCTTCATGTACACATGAATATTGCCTAAATTGGTTAAATCAGACTAATGATAATTGAAAAAAATATTAGCAACAGCCATCTTCTCTCATTGGTGCAGAAATAAATGAAATTTTATTCACGTTTGGAGTATCCTGAAGTTGTTGAATAACTTTACGAAAATTTGCTGCCGAACCTATTGCTTGAATTATATCTACACAAGTATGACTATATTTTAGACAACTATGGTTGCTTGAACTAATTTCTATTTCATGAGAGTGTTTTATTTCCATCAATTTAGTTTCAACACTATTATGATGTTGGTAATGGATTACCAGGTGTGCTTCGAGAATTTCTTCATCATTCATATCATTTAATTCTCCTCTTTGTTGGATTTCTGAGAAAAATAGAGATGCATCGCGGATAAAGCGACTTCTATTTTGATAACCAGATTTTTTGATTATACCATCAAGATCGTTAGCAAAACTTTTATCTGCACTAAATGTGATAATTTGGCTCATATTTCTTCGGCGTAATGAATAGTTAATAATAATATCTCAATGAGTATTTAATAATATTTCTTAAATAG
>QQRX01000082.1 GCA_003602595.1 Candidatus Poseidoniales archaeon
ACTGCGGCCCTAGCGGGCTGTGCTGGATCTGACGTCACACAAGATGACGTAGATGCGGCTTTTGATGATGGATACGCACAGGGCGTTGCAGATACAACACCTGTAAGTACTCTAGACACAATCGTAGATCGTGGATCTATGAAATGTGGCGTTAAAGAATCCCAATATGGAATGGGTTACTTAGATGCTACAACAGGAGTTCGCTCTGGTCTAGATATTGCTTACTGTAGAGCTGTTGCTGCTGCAATAGGTCTTGATCCAGATACAGGAGTTGAATATATCCCTGCTTCAGGTTCGGATAGATTCGACAAACTATCTTCTGGAACAATTGACGTTCTAATCCGTACCACAACTTGGACAACTAGCCGTGATGCTGACTTGAATGCAGATTTCGCTGGAATGAACTTCTTTGACGGACAAGGTATTCTTGTACGTGAAGATGCTTTCTCCGCTGCTGAAGCAGGTAATTCAGCAGCAGGTCTAAACAACGCGAATATTTGTGTTGGTGTTGGTACAACTACTGAAGGAAACCTGCAAGACTGGTTCTCTTCCCGTAACATTGATTTCAATTCAATTGGAACTGCTGATGCTGCTGAAGCTACAGACAAGCTAATTTCAGGCGAGTGCGATGCATTCACTGGTGACATGTCTGCAATGGTCGCAAAGAAGTGGGCACTGGACAATGATGGTTCTATTGAAGGTGGTACATGGATTGCTTCCGAGCTAATGTCCAAGGAGCCTCTAGGAGCTGCTACACGTGATGGCGATTCTGATTTCAAGGATGTCGTNGCATGGGTATGGTATGGTATGGTTACTGCTGAAGAAATGGGTGTAACTGCTGCAAACGCTGCTGATATGGCAGCATCTGCATGTGCACTTAACGAAGGTGGGGCTACAACAGACCCAGGTATGTGCAGATTATTAACATCTGACTTAGGTCTTGGTACAACTGACAACCCATTAGCAGGAACTTGGATGCAAGCAGTATTAGCTGCATCTGGTAACTATGGTGAAGCATATGACGACGCATTCTGTGACGGATCATATGATGGAACAAGCGGTTCAGACGCTATGACTGGATGCTTGATTTCAAGAGCTGGAACAGCTAACGCTCTGGTATCAGAGGGTGGCCTTCAGTTTGCACCTCCAATGCGTTAATCAGGTTACTGAATAACTCAGACGGAAATACGAAAACCTCTGGAGGGGTAAAAATCCTCCAGAGGTCTCTTTTTTATTCGGTGATATAAATGAACTATTCCTTTTTAGACCCACGCCGACATTATCTCACTATAATTGGGGCTATATTTTTCTGGATTTATTCAAATAAGTTCTTAGCTTATTCAGTTGATTATGTCACACAAATGTCACGTGATCTATCTTTTGGAGGTGTTCAGCAGAACATAGCATACTATTCATTTGAAAGTTTGATTTTACTTGTTGGTGGTTTTCTATTAATATCATATCTTTTAATTGAAAACGAGTTTTCGAATCTTTTCAAATCTTCCATTGAAGTTGAAAATTCTAAATATTCCGTTTTTCTAAATATGTACTTATGGATTGTAACATTCGGTATTCTGAGCATATTTGAAAATGGCTCATATTCGGTATTCTCGATATTATCTGCACTCTTGAAAGGTTCCTCACTTGGATTATTTTGCGGCCTATATGTCGGATTTTTGTTCAGAGGTCATTATTCTTCATTATTTGCCATGTCGATGTTCCTTCTTTCATATTTCTTGGTACCTTTACTTGATTTATCAACCAGCGGTATTATGTTTTTTCTGGTAGGAGGCTCGGTTTTAACTTCCTTTTTACTATTACAGAATAATATTGCCAATATTTTTACCAAAGATTTTCTCAAAAATTATACAGTTATCCGAACACATATTAGTGAGTACATCACAATAATTTCAATTATTTGTTTTGCTGTCTTGGTGTTCAATATTTCTATGGTACCAATATTATCAGATAACGTCATTCCTATCCTTTCTTTTATTCTTATGGTTAATGTCACTTATTGGACAATAAATTTGTCTCAAGAACAGTTCAAACCATCTGTCCAACAACACCGTAGTGCGGCTATCGCATTTATGATATTACTACCCTTCCTACTATACTTATTACTACGTTTCTTATTTTTACTAAATCACCCAGATACTGTAATGAGAAATAGATGGGAATTAGCATATGATTTCATGACGCAAGGAAATACATTCCGAGTAAATACTTGGCCTTTTGAAGTTGAACCAGGTGCTGATTCTCGATGGCTTTTCTATAAAGCTGCAATAATAAATTCAGCTCGAGTTACTCTTCTGAGCATAATATTATGTACAATCCTTGGAATTATTGTGGGAGTGACTAGACTTTCATCGAACAAATTAGCATCTACATTAGCAACTGCTTATGTTGAGATTTTCCGCAACCTTCCGTTAGCTGTTTTACTTTTCCTAATTGCAACCCAGATGGGTCATAAGTTACCATTATTTTCGGAAGAGAAAGAAATATTCGGTCTAATTTATTACAGCAATCAAGGAATATGGTTTACTACTGTAGCCGAACATTCTAGAATATTCATCGGTCTGATGCTACTAGCTTTAGTCAAAATCATTATGCGCCACATGTCAAGGGTTGAACCTCGTAAGGTCGATCAGTCAAAGAGAGATTTGATTCAGAGGCCATTCCATTTCCTAGGTTGGAGGTTAGAAACTCTATTTTCAGATTTATTTGTTTTAATTTCAGTAATTATTTTCGCAATAATGTCATATCCGTTCTTTACTACTTCTTCGGGAGGTCTAAGTTGCATCATCGGAGTAATAATTCTAATTTATTCACTATTAGTTTTCACTAACGTTGATGACTCGGGAATCAATGAGATGGTCATAGATGACTCTGAAAAAGGGATACGTAGGTCATTTACAATCTGGACAATTTCTTTCGCAGTAGCAATTGGTATTGCCGTTTCGGCGGGTTTCTCTCATCCTGAGTTACTCAAGCCCTCTCTAACCTCATCTGGATCATGGTATTTCGAAGAAGGGAAAGGCTTTGAGATTACACCAGCATTTACTGCTATGATTCTAGGTCTAACTCTTTTCACAGCTTCAGTGGTAGCTGAAATTGTCCGTGGAAGTATTCAGGCATTACCAAGGGGGCAAGTCGAGGCAGCAATTTCGCTTGGACTAAGCCCATTCCAGAGGTTGCGATTGGTAATCTTACCACAGGCACTTAGGAGCATGATTCCATTGTTGAATAATCAATTCATGAATGTATGGAAGAATTCTAGTTTGGCGATAATTGTTGCATACAATGACATATTTTACCAATTCTTAGTTATGGCTAACAATGTTGGTAAATTAATTCCTTTATTCCTTCTCCTCCTAGTAACCTATCAGTTTGGAAGTCTAATGATTTCTGCTGTAATGAATTGGTTTAATGCCAGAGTAACGAGTGTGAAAATATGATT
>QQRX01000083.1 GCA_003602595.1 Candidatus Poseidoniales archaeon
TTGTGGCTTCCTAAAATAGAAGGCTGTGATATGGACTCATCTAATCTTCTTGAAGAATGCAAAGTTCCGATAATAGCCGAAATAGGTCCATATTATGATGATGGTGATGTAGATGCATTAACTCCAGCAGATAGACTTGGTCGTTTTCTCATAGAGAACTTTGTACCACATGGATTTGGAATTGCCCAAGTTTCTGTTTTTGGTACGGGCGAATCAAATCATTGCATGGACCTTATGGGTCTTGATGAACAAAAAGGAATTCATGCTGCAGTCGAGTATTTAGGAAAAGCATCATTTTCCAATGGAGCTGTAGGAATAATTGGAAAATCATATGATGGTTCTACTCCATGGGAGGCCGCTGCAATGGGCTCAGAACATCTAAAAACAATTATTCCTATGTCGGGCCTTATTGGTGCACATGATCTTATGTGGCGTAATGGAAGTATGGAAGCCAGAGGTGCAATAATGCATAATGGAGTCTATGGAAGTTTCGGACTTGATGGAAATCTTGAAGATTCACAGAATGCTTGTGAAGGATATCTAGAAGGATATTATGCAGGTCCTGCTGCATATCTATCTGGAGATAATCTGGCTTGGATAGGTAGTGATTATTGGGAAGAAAGAACATTTTTTTCCAGGGCATTAGAAAATTACAATGGCTCAGTATATATCATACATGGTTTACAAGATTGGAATGTTGATCCTCACATGGCATTCCCAACACATAATATTCTGGTTGAAGCAGGTTTCGATGTAAAAGGCCTTTACGGACAATGGGGACATGATTATCCAGACAGAATAAGCGGGCATGAATCACTGTCTAGTGGAAGAGGGCAAGAAGCGTTTCCCTATACTTTGAGATGGGATTGGGCAGATGATTTATTAGAATGGTTTGACTATTATTTGAAAGATAAAGGACCTCAACCGAGATTAATAGCAGAAGTCCAAGATAATATGGGTGGTTGGAGAGTAGAATCAGAATATCCTCCAAATAACCAAGAATGGTTGTATTATGATATGGACCTTTGTTCTGTAGTTTCAGGTGGAGAGGTAGTTACAACTACTTCATCCTTAACAATAGATTGTCCTCCATTTGTCGAAGAAACACGTATTATTGGAACTCCCATATTTCATGTGAAAGTAACCACTCAATTCACCAGTGGTCATATATTTGTCGAAATGGTTCAATCTAGCAATGGAATGCACCTTGGACACGCAGTTATGGATTTACGTTTCCATGCGGGCGGAAAAGAAGGCCAAACCCTGATTCCTGGTGAAACCGTAACGGCTAAGATGGAATTTTTCGGAATGGATGTAATTGTACCTGAAGGCGATGGAATCCAATTGATTATTTCACAAACAGGAGAAGACTATGTCCCTAGTCCAATTTCAACCACGCCAATTACTTTAATTCTTGATTCTTCTTCTTTTTTGGGGCTATCAACTGTGTACAAAAATTGTGATGATTTATTCCTTCCTCCAATGCATGAGCCATATACAAAATGTTTAGATTCAAATTAGAAGTAAAATTTTAATCAATCTTTTTCTTAAAGATAGGTATTGGATTCATTTTATGTTGATTATTTTTATTCAATTTTAGATAAATATCCATTACTTCTTTTTCTCTGGTGGAATATTTTGTACTCAATCCCTCTCCTACTTCTTTCATTGCCCATTCTAGTTCTTCATATGTTGCACCTATTTGATCTTCATCAGTTCTACTATCGTTCCACAATCCATCTGTAGGCGCAGCATCCTGAATAGGTTGAATAATTTTTAGAGATTCTGCCAAAAAATACACTTCAGATTTGTAGAGATCAGCAATGGGTGATATATCTACGCCCCCATCTCCATACTTTGTGTAAAAACCAACTCCAAAATCTTCAACTTTATTCCCTGTTCCTACTACAATGCCATTATTTGATCCCGCTAATGCATAAAGAGTGGCCATTCTAAGTCTAGCCCGAGTGTTTGCTATTGCTATTTCTGATGTACCAATTTTGTCCAGTTCAGTATTGAATAAATCATATATAGGAGATAAATTAATCAAATGTCCTTCTACATTATTCCATTTTTCTTCTAACCATTTGATGTGAAGGTCTGAGAGATTAAATTGTGACTTTGCTTGATGAATTGGCATATTAACTACCAAAGTCTTCAATCCAGTTTTTGCACAAAGGGTTGATGTAACTGCAGAATCAATACCACCTGAAACACCAACAACTAGGGTAGAAATATTATTTTTTTCTGCATAATTGAGAATCCAATCAGATATTTCATCTCCAATTTTTCCCCAATTTTCCATTGTAAACCCTCCTAATGACACGATACTCCATATTTCTTCAGACGCCAATAATTATATGGCCACGGAGTCAAAAATCCCGCAATCAGCATTGGTAGAATAACCCACCAAGTTAATTTAGCACCACCAGTCAAAATATAGTCTACCAGATTCATTGCGGCTTCCATTGATATCATGGAAATTAATGACATTCCTATGGCGACTCTAAATGCTTCCTTTAGGGCCATCTGAGCAGATAAAATGATTGTTTCAAGTGCAATAGATGTCATTATCCCATTAAACATTGCTAATGCCATAATCATCATCGGAGTCCATTCGAGAGCGATAAGATAGGGTATAAATTGAAATGCGGCTATAGTTCCAAAATCACCAATACTACATCCAATCAAACACCATTTGGTGTTGTGAGCCGATTTCTTCCATACTGCTCCATCTTTCCAGTGAAAATCTTCACCTTTTCCGTCGACAATATATCCTAATGCTTGTATTGAAGATACCATGGTTTCTTTCGAGACATTTTGGTGTTCAATAATAGCAAAACCCGACTCATGTGAAACATCGGCATTCAATACTCCTTCGATAATTTCTAGTGCTTCTTTGACTTTACTTGAGCACCCAATACAAGTCATTCCATCAACAACTACTCTGGTTGTTTCAGCCATGTTAGGCTCTACTTGCCCCTCCTTATTGAATACTACTAAACCCCACTTCTCTATTCTAAAGAGTATATTCAATACGTCGAGTTTGTTCCGAAGCATAGATGGTAGTGCCAAATTCGCCCGGGGAACTTGATCCAGTCGCTCTTGAAACATCATTAATGGAAGTATGGTGTTCTGAAAAAACATTTGAGAAATCAATTGAAAA
>QQRX01000084.1:0-10421 GCA_003602595.1 Candidatus Poseidoniales archaeon
AATCTTGGTTCAATAATAGCTTGGTTTTACATTGTTCCATTAGTTGTTATCATGGACGTTCCTGTTTATGATTTTGAGCAGCAACAATATTTTAGAATTACTGAATATGGAGACATAAACAATCCTCCGGTTTATCCCTTTGTTCAATGGATGGCATTCAAATCTTTAGTTCGTACTATAGCCATAGGTGCTATATTGGGGGGTGGAATTTTAGGACTTCTTAAGATGACACCTACGTTTGTTTCTATCTTTGCAGATATTACAAAAGCCTTCAAAGGAGAAAAAGGTGATGAATTTATCGAAACAAAAGGTTGGTATGAATGGCCTCTAAATCATATTCCAATTTTTATGTTAATTGCTTCAATTGCAATGATATTGATATTTGTTTTAGGTGGCTTTCCGATGATTCCGGCAATTTTATTCTCTATTGTATTACTTTCAACAACATTCCTTCTAGGTGCAATAGCCGTGAGAGTAATGGGAGAGACTGGCATAGAACCAGTCTCTGGGACCTCATTTATTGTTTTATTAATGCTACTTCTGGTATTTTTAAATTTCCCAGTAGGCCTTTCAAAGGAGGAATCAATACTAATGGCCCTGGTCGGAACTACTGTTTTTGGATCTGCTATATCTTTGTCAGGAACTGTTGTCGGCGATTATAAAAATAGCCTTTACATTGGCAATCGCCCTTATCACATATCTAAAGGCAACATTCTAGGTGTCATTCCTGGTGCTATTTTAGGTGCAGGAGTCGCTATATTTCTTTCCAAACTTCTGGCAGAAGGATCTATTGATTTACAAGCCCCTCAAGCAAACGCATTTGCATCCTTCACTATAATCCTTGCAGAAGGTCAAGGCGATTGGATAGCATTAGGACTTGGTTTTGCATTAGGAGGATTCATAGAGTGGGCTACTGGAATGGGAACATCTTTTGGATTAGGTATGTATCTCCCAACTCCAATCACATTTCCTATGCTTGCAGGAGGTGCTGGTAGAGATTGGTGGGAGAAACGTAGATTGAATCCCAAAGTAGAAGCAATTAGACTTGAAAAAGGTAATAAAGAGGCTGAAAAAAGTAGAGCCTTATTGTTATTATTTACGTTTATGATAGCGGCAGGGGCTATGACCGGAGAAGCATTTCATGGCGTAGAATCAGCAATACTTGCAGTTGCAGATGAAGTAGAAATTGAACAAGAATATGAATCAACAAAGTGGGCTGAAGATACTTATCTTGACGAAATTCTAGGTGTAAGTGAGGATAATTTTGATGCTGTAATAAATTATGCAATAGAAAGAAATTGTGAATATGAACAGAGAATAAGGAATTTAGATGGCTTATCAGGTTGTCCTGAAACGCTATCTGAAGAATATATCTCAGGATCTCCCTGTACCATAATTTCCTCGGAGTCAGTAATTTGTTCTGAATCGTTAGGTATTAAGTCATGGTGGCCACAAGCCCGATTTGCAGTGTTCATTGCTGTAAATACCAGCCTAATTTTTGTCATTTATCTTTTATTTAAATCAGCAGGAATTATTGGTATACAAAATGCTGATGAATCAGAGCAAAATATAGAAGTGATGGATGCTGAATTGGCGGACTAAAAATGTCTAATAAAAATAGACCATTTTTTGCATGGCCTATACTTTTAATTGCATTATTTGCTGTTTCTTCGGCCGGAGCTATATTGCAATCGATGGAGGACATACCTCCTTTTCTAAGAGCATCATGGAGGATGCAAGGTACCTCGATTATCTTATTTCCACTATTTTTATTTCAAGTATTAAATTCTAATGAATATAAATTGTCTTCAAAGGATGTAAAGCTAATATTCGCCTCCAGTATTTTTTTAACTTTACACTTCGGTTCTTGGGTCTGGTCTTTAGATAATACTAGTCTTGTACATAGTTTACTTTTTGTTACTTCTCACCCGATAATTATAGTACTAATTATGCCTATATTGGGTAGTTCAGTAAGTAAATCACATATTTTTGGAGCATTTTTAGGAGTTTTTGGAGCAATTATTACCTTCGGAGATATTGATAAAGGAGGAGAGATAACATTTATTGGTGATTTTGCTGCATTCATAGGAGCATTAACAGTTGTTGGATATATGTTCATAGGACGTCATTTACGTTCCAACCGTAATATGCCCGTCTTCATATATGCATTCCCAGTCACATTTGTAGCAGGGATTTTGCTAGCCTTTTCAGCATTAATCTTTGAGCCCGTTTCTATTTCAGATTCAATTCCTGAATACAAATTATTTGGATGGACTGATTCTGCCTGGTTATTATGGATAGTTTACTTGTCTGTCGGTCCAGGACTAGCCGGACATACTGGAATAAATACAGTTCTAAAGTGGTTTCCTCCAATAGTGGTTTCAGTAATTTTATTGTTTGAACCTGTTATAGGTGGATTAATCGGTTGGATATTTACAACTGAATTAACACTAGGTTTTTGGACTATATTAGGAGGCCCGATAATGTTAACTGGAGCAATAATTATTACCATTGAGGAAAATAAAAAACAGATATTTCATGAAGAATCAATTAAATGATGTATGATAGTAATACAGGATTGACCTTGTAACCATTTTTCTCCCAATGAAATTTTCTTATATTTAGAAATAACATTATATTCTTCCGAAGTGAAAGGAACATCATCTGAAAGCAAAAAACCTATCTTCTCGTGTTTTTTCATTTGTAAATTTGAACCGTTTTTATCAAGTACATAAATCGAGACATTCTCTTCTTCCCATTCTTTCAACGTTATTTCTATACCTCCACCGGATTGATATATTCCTGAACTAACGTTCTTCCAAATTCCTACAGGAGGCAATTTTGTCTTGATAATTGATTTTATATGTCCTGAAATTGATCTTTCATCGGGCCTCACTCCTCCAAGTTCTGATCCATCAAACATTACTCTTCTAGGAGGTTTATCTCCTCCAGTTAGATGTACTATTATTTGCGAATCACGCCTAATTCCATGGGATAAAAAGAGCGTCGCATTAATTGCTCTTGCTAAGACATCCATACGTCCAGATAATCCCGGTAAATCGTTTAGAAATAAATCTCCATTACTCGGGGCTTTATGGCCTATTATCGCAAATTTTCTTTGCACAATTATCACATTCCAATGCCATCATCAATATCCATCATTGATTGCATTTGTTTTCTGAATTTCCTATTCCCTTTCATCCCACGCATCATTTTCTTACTTTTATTCCAGTGTCCCAATAAATCTTTCACAGATTTTTCATCTACTCCAGAACCTCTTGCTATTCTCTTTATTCTACTTGATTTAAGTAAATGTGGCTCATCTTTTTCTTGTTGAGTCATAGAATCCATAATGACTCTATATTGGTCTAAATTTTTTTGCATTTGTTGTTTCTGTGATTTACTCATATTACTCATACCTCCGCCAAACATACTATCTGGTAAATGAGATAGAAGTTTATCCATAGTTCCTATTTTACTAGTCATTTCCATTTGAGTATACATATCAGTTAATGTAAATCTTCCAGACATTAGTCTTTGTGTTAATCTAAGTGCTTCTTGCTCATCCAAATCTCCAGGCGCTAAATCTATGAGTCCTTTTATGTCTCCCATACCTAAAAGTCGAGAAATAAATCTATCAGATTCAAATTTTTCTAAATCATTTATTCTTTCTCCCTCTCCTACGAACACTATTGGCGCTCCAGTTGTTGAGACTGCACTTAGTGCACCTCCTCCTCGTGCTGTACCATCTAATTTGGTTACTATAGTGCCCGTGACTCCAACTAAATCATGAAAAGTCTGTGCCACCGGTCCTGCAGCCTGTCCTACTTGTGCATCAATAACTAAAAATTTCTCAGTGGCATTTGATATTTCTGAGATTGCAATTAATTCATCTTTTAATTCATTATCCAAACTGTCTCTCCCAGCAGTATCGATTATGATAACATCAGCGGCATTGTGTATTTTCAAACCATTCTTTACTATTTTTACTGCATCTTTCTCTTCGGGCTCACCATAAACACTAACATTAGTTCCTTCAAGTAATTGTTTTAATTGTTGAAACGCCCCAGGCCTATGAACATCTGCTTCAATAACAGCTACTTTTACTCCATGTTTTCTTCTCCACCAATCAGCAACTTTGGCGGTTGTAGTAGTCTTACCTTGTCCATAAAGTCCAACCATTAGTACAGTCTCATTATGCGGTCTTATATTTCTAGGAGGGCCTAATATTCTTACTAGCTCTGTGTAAATTAAATTCATTGCATGAGTTTGTAACTTTACACCTGGCAAAGGATCTTCTTCCATCATCCTCCTTTCGATACGTTCGGTCAATTCTTTTGTTTGTCTTACATTAAAATCTGCCTCAAGTAAAGCACGTCTTAATGCCTTACTTAATTCCTTAACAGATTCCTCATCAACCTTCCTCTTTCCCTTCAGCAGGCCTATCGAGCCCATGATTTTTCGTTTCAGCCCTTCCAGTGCCACACACTTCGGTAGTTATTAAGTGGTTTTAACGTTATTAGAGCCGTGTGACTCAAATGTAATACGCTATGGCCAGTCATGGCCATTGAGTCAGTCCCCCTATATCAACAACAAATCGCCTTTGCAATAGGCTTACTTGGTGTATATGCAGGTTGGAGGGGGACAATTTCAAAAATGACAGGTTTTTTTGATTTGTCCAATGCAGCAAAAAATCTTCTTTATGGAATTGTTGTTGGAATGATATTTGCTGTTATTGTCGATAGTTATGTATTGTTTGAATTATTAAATTTAAATCTAAATATTTTTACAATGAGTTCATTAATAATACTAATTTCTCTCTCTGAGACTGCTTTTGTATCATTCATACTTGGAAGGCCTAGGGTTGTGGCTTTACGGGCTTCGCCACCCAATGGATGGGCTTTAGGCCTAGGTATGGGTTCAATGCACTCAAGTGTATTGATAGTAAGATTATTTGATGATGGTTTAAATTCCTTTTCTGAATACTCTGGTTTTTCAATTATATCATTATTGATTGCTTTATCAGTATCTATTTCTGCATGTTTAGGCCATGCTTTGATAAATACATGGCAAGGTACAAAAATCCTAGAGAATACTAGATTTAGATCATTAATATTTGCAAGTATTATTAGAAGTATGTTGACAACATCTCTATTACTTTGTCTTTTTATCCCTTTAATAATGATAGCTATCGTTCCAATTTTGGCTTTATCATGGACACCTGCTCAAAAGAACTGGATGCCTTCTGGAATGACTCCTGCCGCAAAACAGGCTTTTAGAAGGACTTTGAGACAATCAGAAAAACATAAGATAGCAGCAGATCATAGAATTAAAGGAGATATTATTGATTCAGAAGAGTAATTTTGAGGATATATATCAATTTTTATACTACGGTATTATATCTATTTGGCTCAGCGAATTCAAATAGATGCGTGTTATTATAGCAGGCGCCGGAGAAGTTGGCCGAGGCATAGCCTCAGCTCTGAGGGGAGAAAGAAGAAGTGTCGCTTTAATAGATCCAGATCCTGATGCTATCAGCTCATCCCAATCTCTTGATTGTTTATTAGTCACGGGAAGTGCTTTATCTCGCGATTCTTTATTGAGAGCTGGAATAAGTGATGCAGAGATAATTGTCATGGCTACGAATAATGATGAATTAAACTTATTAGCCTGTTCTTTTGCAAAAAAGGTGTATAGTGAGCAAGTAGGAGATAGAAATGCTTCAGGACTTATATGTATAGCAAGGATTAGAAATACCAATCTAGTTGATGAAATGAAGGGAGCAGCCCCATTGGAAAAATGGTCTCGCGCTGACAACACAGTTTGCGCATCTGAAGAAATTGTAGATCATTTAGTTACAGGACTTCTGGCTCCATCTTTGAATGATATTGTCCCTCTAGGTGATAATATATGGATAGCAATTTCCGAAGTAAAGGAAAACTCACCCTTAATAGGCTCTACAACATCAGAACCATCGCAGGCTAAAGATGATATTAGTGCCTTTATACCTCCAATATATGCTATTAAGAGTAAGGGAGAAAAGGAAATACTTTCAAATGGTTCAGAAGTTATAAAAGAAGGAGATACATTAGTTTTTGTTACAAATTCTACCTCTAAATTTCGTCTTATAACACGTGCATTGGGAGAGCTTGATTCTGATTTACCAGATAACCCAACTGTAGCAATCTTTGGTGCAACTCATTTTGGTAGCAAGATAGCCAATAGATATTTATCTTCTGGCTCAAGTGTTGTTATAATTGAACCTGATTTAGATACTGCAAATGAAATTGTCGGTTCAGAAATAGGTATCAATAAAAGATTAGACGTAATTCATGGAGATCCGCAGGATGAAGAACTACTTAGAGAATTAGCTATAGATGAGCAAGATATAGCTATTTCCACTTTGGATGATGATAATTTGAATATTTCAATTTCTATGAGGGCCAAGGATAAAGGGGTATCAAGAACAGGGCTTTTGCTTAAGGATAGGGCATTAGTAGAGGCTGTTAAGAGGATAGGACTTACTAGACCTGTTAGTTCTCGCCAAGTTGCGATTTCTGCCATTTTAAAATCAATACATAAGAATTATCCCGGGTCTTATCAAAATATTCCATCCTTACCCTCAATAGTTTCTCTTTCAACTATCATAAATGCCGATCATATTTTAGTTAATTCTTCTATTAAGGATGCCGAAAATAATCTAGATGTGAGAGTTGTAATGATTGACAGGACAGATGGCGAAGGAAATAGAGAGTTAAGATATCCAATTTCTGTGAACACTATAGAGAATGGTGACAGAGTATATTTGTTAACTCAAAAAGATAATTTAAGGAAAGTAGAGAAGGCCTTAGGTAATTAATATGAGATGGGATGTAGTCGGTTTAGTCCTAGGTTGGACGATTAGATTAATTGCTCTGCCGCTGTTGATTGTTTCATTATTCAGCATATATGAAGATGGTTTGTCATATTCTGTAAAAACATACTTTTTACCATTATTTATATCAGGTATACTAGGTCAATTGATGATTTCATTATCTAAAGGATATGAAACCTCAAACAGAGTGAGAGATAAAGAGGCCTTTGCATCAGTTGCACTAGGTTGGATTCCAGTTGTATTGATAGGTGCATTGCCATTTTGGTTAGGTGGTATGTTTTATGGGCCATTTGAGTTTATTTCTGGTGATGCATCATTTAGGCAAATCGCTCAAGGAGCGTTATATTCTTGGTTTGAGTCAATGTCAGGTTTTACTACTACCGGGGCTTCAGTAATTGACCAATCAAGTAGTCCAATATGTAAAAAAATGTTTGAAGAGGGTATTTTGAATGATTGTATTGGCAGTCAACCGAAGAGTCTTCTTCTTTGGCGCTCATTAACACAGTGGTTTGGAGGAATGGGAGTCATTATGTTGGGTCTTTTGATATTTTCAAGAGCTTTGGGGGGAGGAAAGGCACTTGCTAGAGCTGAATTAACAGGTCCTACTGTATCAAATCTTAGTACCACTTTAGAAGGTACTGCCCGTAAGTTATGGGCAATATACATAGTACTTACAATAATAGAAGGAATTACGCTATATCAATTAACTGATATGGGTGGTTTTGATTCTCTAAATTATGCTTTGACAACCATGCCCTCAGGAGGTTTTGGAACTAGTGATTTGGGCATAATGGCATTTAATGATCCTCTTATCGAATCTATTATTCTAATTTTTATGTTGTTAACATGCATAAATTTCACTTTATTGTATTTCGCTATTGCAGGTAGATGGAGTGAAGTATCTAAAGATGAAGAATTACGTACTTATTTACTAATTCTATTAGTTGCTTGGATTGCAATGGCCTTTAATCTTAATAGGGCTACAGATTACACTATGGTCGAATCAATTAGACATTCACTGTTCCAATCTGTATCTATTTCAAGCACTGGTTATTCAAGTGCTAATTTTTCAGAATGGCCGGTTTTTAGTCAATTTGTTTTACTACTTCTGATGATTATTGGAGCAAGTGCAGGTTCTACAGGGGGAGGTTTGAAAGTATTGAGAATTAGAATAGCCTTTGAATTAGCCAAGAGAGAAGTAATGAGAATAATTCAACCTAGAAAAGTTGTAACTATAAGATTCAATCAAAATGTAGTCGATGAGGATCGTATTTGGATAATACTTGGAATGGTTAGTTCTTGGTTGGTTTTAGTTACAGCATCTATGTTAACAATTTCCTTTCTTGAACCAAATCTTTCTTTGACCGATGTTCTTTCAGTCTCAATTTCATTATTGGGTAATACTGGTCCAGCCTTGGGTTCTTTTGGACCGGTGGGCGCTTCTTCTGTTTGGGCTGAACTTAGCCCTATGTCTATGTTTACTTCTACTATTTTGATGTGGTTAGGACGTCTCGAACTTCTAACGGTGCTTGTATTATTACATCCAAGGACATGGTCCTCAGATTAACTAAAAGAGTCTAAAGTAAATTGACTAGTAGTATTTGCTGAACTCTCTTTAACTATTGACTCTACATTTTCTCTATTTTCTTGGGTCAACTCCTCTTCATCAAATAATTTCATTACAGATTCAGAAATATCTTCACTCTTGGATAAACCATTTAAGAAAAGATGATCTTCCCCACTAAGTCCAAGTTTTTTTGTTAATCTGATATCATTAATGTCATTTCCCATTTTTTCATCATAGATAGCCAAAAGCATTGGCAACAATTCTTCCTTAATAGAAGATTTACTGGAACTCAAATCTTTAGAGATTTTTTCAATTATATTTCGAGAAGACCAATCTCCACTACCCCTTCTAAGGAAGTTTGGATATCCAAGAAATATTCTCGAATTGGGGCTCTTCGACAGAGGTATTATTGCAGCCTGGGCAGGAATATTTGATCCCCAATACCATGAACGATATGCTCTATTTGTAAATTTCGTTGCCAATGCTCTATCTGCCAAACACATTGCTTTACTGATTTTTTCCAATTCACCTTTCTTGAAAACTATTTGATTATTCCATGCAAACCATGCTAACATCTCATCGGGATCTTTATCGGAATTTATCATTATTTCAGTAGCACTTTCACTACTTCTACTTCTATATATTAATTCTAAGGATTTGAAAACATCAACTTGAATGTCTCTTTTTGATATGTTAGACATTTGACTAACATTTTCAATTCGTATGTGGCCATCACTAATAACTGAGAGTGCTTGTAAATCATGAATTAAAGATCTTAAATCACCCACATTATTTTTTACTAAAGAATCCAAAGCACCCTGATCTATTCCAATATTTTCTATTTCAATGATTTTTTTTGCTATTTTTTTCAAATCTACTGGCCCTACTCTCTTGAATACAATTTCTTGTGATAATCTCAATACTCTATCTCTATTGGCTCTCCAATTCGTATTCCCCCACAATCTCATAGGATCGTTACATGTCATAATTATTGGGTGATTAGTAGTTTTTAGGAGATTAATTAATTCTCCCTTACCGCCCTTATCTCCTTTTATTTTTTTATTTTCTTCTTCTATACTAATATTTATTTTTTCATCCGAAATTTGCGAAAATCCTCCACTCAAATGGTCTACCTCATCTAATAAAATTAGTGTTTTTCCAGATTTCATACCTCCTTTGCTAAAAATATCTAAAGATATATGTTGTGAACTCCTTGTTGCGGTACTTCTAATTGCTGCAGCATTCCTTTCCGCCGATGCGTTCATTTCTATTATGGCCCAATCTTTTTCATTGGCAATAGCTCTCGCTAATGTTGTTTTTCCTACTCCTGGAGGGCCAGATAGCAAAATGCCTCTTTTCTTAGGTATCTTGCCATTTTCCCATTTATCTAGCCATTTTATTATTTTTTCTAATTGGTTTTGATTGCCTTCCATCTCATTTATGTCTTTTGGACGATATTTTTCTGTCCAATCATGGAACGCCTCGCCTTCATTCACACTATGTCCTTTAATCGGCGTCACATCAAGATTTTTATTCTAAAAACATTTTTTCAATGCTTTTGTTAGTTAAGTTTTGAAATATATCTTCTATACTAACTCTAATTTGTAATTGATCATCCCTTCTCCTAACTGTAACTGTATTGTCTTCTTTGCTAATATGATCAACAGTAATTGTCCATGGGACTCCTATTTCATCGGCTCTTGCATATCTTCTGCCTATGGATTTACTAGTATCCATTTCTACTCTCACTCCGGGAATTGAATTAGCAATATTGGTTATTTCTGAAGCTATCTTATCCATTCCATCTTTTTCGAAAAGTGGCAATATAATTGCATCAATAGGCGAAACCTTGTCGTTAAACTTCATCATAGTATAATCTTCTCCTTCTTTCATCAACTCTTCATATGAGTGATCAAGAAGATGCCAAATAATCCTATCTATTCCAAATGCAGGTTCGATTACATGAGGCGTAAACCATTC
>QQRX01000084.1:10492-33234 GCA_003602595.1 Candidatus Poseidoniales archaeon
CTAATTCAACTTCTTTAGGCCAATTATCATCAACTTCTAGATTTTTTAAAGCTTCAATAACTGAACCTGATTGTTGTTTAAATTTTGGTCCGATTATTGACGTTTTAGGAGAGATCACTCTCTTACTTTCGAAATGAGGCTCTTCAAAAGATCTCCATGCTTTCATGGATTTTGAACCAGAATTTTTCTCATGTGATTCCAAATCATGACATGTTCTATTTGCAATTCCTACACACTCTACCCATCCATATTCTCCAAAAATTTCACAATCCCAACAATCTGATGCATAGTGTGCCATTTCTGTAGAAACATGTTGTCTAAATCTAACTTTTTTTGTATTTATGCCTATCTCAGCAAGAAAATCCCATGTTTTCATTAAAATCGATGCTACAGTGGGATGCTTTACTAAACCCATTTCATATGCTTTTTCAAATGATATATTATATTCCGAGTCGAAACCACTCTCGGGGTCAGGAATAAAATTAATCAAAGAATTATTAGAAGATAAATCTTCTAGAGGAGGGTTTTCAGGATCTATAAAGTATTCTAATTCGGCCATATTAAATTCTCTTAATCTTATCATCCCTTGTCTGGGACTTATTTCATTTCTATATCCTTTACCTACTTGTATAGCGCCGAAGGGTAATTTCTGTCTAAAATGACGGTAAAGTGCTGGGAATAACATAAACATTCCTTGTGCGGTTTCTGGCCTCATGTATGCTACTCGCTGATTTTTCATAGCACCAATACCGGTTTTAAACATCAAATTCATTGGTTTTGCCGATGTCCACTCACTTTTATGACAATTAATACATATTATTGATTTATTTTTTAGTAGTTTGTTCATTTCTGAGATCTCAACTGTTTCTGGTTCATCATGAATATTTGCAATTAAATGATCTGCTCTATATATGCTATTACAATTCACACAAGACGTCATCAAATCATTAAATTCTCCTACGTGGCCACTTGCGATTAATACTTGCTCTGGAGTTATAGTGGGCGAGTCTATTTCTACAATATTACCCTGATTGATCCAATGATCTATCCAAAAATCTGTAACCTTTCTTTTTATTCTTGCACCGACAGGGCCATAGTCTATTAGTCCTGAAATACCACCATATATTTCAAATGAAGGAAGTATAAACCCTCTTCTCTTTAATATCGAGGT
This sequence comes from Candidatus Poseidoniales archaeon, assembly GCA_003602595.1. Taxonomy (GTDB): domain Archaea; phylum Thermoplasmatota; class Poseidoniia; order Poseidoniales; family Thalassarchaeaceae; genus MGIIb-O3. Next base: position 11,664 of record QQRX01000084.1, read on the forward strand.
TAGTCTGTCCAATCGCTTCTCTTCAGACATATTCAATATACTGCCTTAGCCTAAAGTCTTTCAAACCATCGTAAAAATTACATTATTTATGTCATTATCTTCACTTGATTTTATATTTTTTTTTATATTTCCAGTTCTTTTAATATCAAATCAGAGAAGCATTCATTTATGATTTCAATTCCCTCGACGCCGTAAGGTAAGGAAAAAAAATGCCAATTATTGAATATGTTGACACTAAAATGGAGACCGCTGAACTTCTTGAGCGTCTATGCCCGCCTGTTCGGAATTGGTTTGTTGATAAATTTCCTGATTTTACTGACCCTCAAAAAACAGCCATCCCTCAAATTTTGAATGGGGAACATTTACTTTTATGCTCTCCTACAGGATCCGGAAAAACTCTCACTGCTTTCTTATCAATAATAGATGATTTAGTGAGGCGTTCCTTGGATGGCTCTCTCACGAATGATGTTCAATGCATTTATATTTCTCCAATCAAAGCACTTGCAAATGATATACAAAAAAATCTCATTGGTCCACTAACGGAAATTAAAGAAAGATTTTTACCCAACAGGGCGAAAGATATCAAAGTAGGATTAAGGACAGGAGATACTCCACAAAAAGAAAGGGAAAGGATGCTTAAACACCCTCCTCACATATTAATAACAACTCCTGAATCTTTAGCTCTAGCTTTAGCATCGAAAAGATTTAGGCCAATTTTAAATGATATGAAATGGATGATAATTGATGAAATGCATTCTCTTGTCCCTACTAAAAGAGGTACTCATCTATCATTAAGTCTAGCATTAATGGATTCTGTAATTGATTCTGATGTACAAAGAATTGGAATTAGTGCTACAATGGAACCATTAGAAGCCGTGGCCGAGTTTTTAGTTGCAAGTGATTCTAGAGAAAGTGAGTCAAAAACTCAAAAAGTTTCTATTGTGAAAATTTCCGGGTCAAGGGACTTAGATTTAGATATAATCCTCCCCTCTCCTCGTTTTTCATCCATTCCTGTTAAAGAAATACTAGAAAAAAATATTGAGGTAATAAAGCAATTAGTTGAAGCCCATACGACAACATTAGTTTTTGTTAACACAAGAAATATGACTGAAACAGTAGTACAGAAATTGAAAATAGCAGGTCTTCAAGGAGTTGAAGGGCATCATGGTTCAATGGATAAAAATATCCGTTTAGATGTCGAACAAAAATTAAAACACGGTTTGCTTCGATGCGTAGTCTCTTCTTCAAGTCTAGAAATGGGTATAGATATAGGTTCTGTAGATTTAGTAATCCAAGTTAGTTCTCCGGGCTCTATTGCCACTGCACTACAACGAATAGGACGCGCTGGACATCAAGTTGGGGGATTACCTCGTGCACGTTTTTTACCCAGTTCGCCTCATGACTTACTCGAACTTGTAGCATTACAAACTGGAATTCTTAGAGGGAATATGGATCTCCTAAAATTTCCTGAAAACTCTTTGGATGTCTTAGCTCAATTCCTTATCGGCCTAACTATAATTAGAGAATGGGATATTGATGAAGGCTATGATTTAGTTTCTTCATCATGGCCATACCGAAATTTACCTTATGATGACTACATAGAAGTCCTTGACCTTCTTGAAGAAGAAAGACGTATATGGGTTGACTGGGAAGAAAATAGATTTGGTAAAAGAGGGTATGCCCAAATGATTTATTACACTAATATCGGAACAATTTCTCCTGACAATAATTATATGGTTTTAACTGGTGATGGAACACTTGTTGGTCAATTGTCATCTTCATTTGTTTCAAGCCTCAGAGGAGGTGATGTTTTCCTTTTAGGAGGATCAACTTATCGAGTTTCTAGCATTAGAGGCTCCAGAGTAAATGTTGTTTCAGCTACTGGATATAGGCCAACAATACCGTCATGGACGGGAGAAACTGCAAGTCGAAGTCATGAATTAAGCCAAGAAGTTTTAGATTTATTAAGTATCATTTCTATTCAATCCCGCCTAGGTCTTGATAATAGGATATTTTTTAGAGATGCTCTAGGATTAAACAAACCAGTGGTAAATGCTATTTCTCAGTTTTTAGACGAACATGGCGCTACAACATTTCAAGTCCCTTCAAGTGATAGAATTTTGGTTGAGCAAGTTGAATCTCCATTGCCTACATATGTGATTACTACTTGTAGAGGTAGAGCCTTTAATTTGGCTCTAGGATATTTATTTGCTGGTATTGCTGCTAAAGATGACATAACTATCCATGAATTATCCTTTGATGAAAACGGATTTATGATAAAATTAAGCCATGAAGTAGAAATTTCTATAATACCTGAAATTTTTAAAAATGATAATAGTGAAGATATTCTACAAAGATATCTCATCGATTCCCAATTATTTGCAAAAAGATTTAGGGAAATCTCTTCTAGAAGTATGCTAAATCCTAGAAGAATTGGTGCAGATGAAGTAAGTCCCAAACAATTTTTACAGAAGGCAGATCAAATATTACATAAACACCGTCAAATGGATGATTCAGTTCTTGTTAGAGAAGCAATGAATGAAATCTTAAGTGCTGATCTTGATATGAACCAACTACGTAATTTTATTTCAAGAATGGATAGCGAAGATGTTAGGATTGTACATCGTAGAGTCAAAATGCCATCTCCTCTAGGTATGACTTTATTCATGTCTTCCTTTGAGGATTTATTATCCTTAAGAACCCGAGCTTATCTAATTAAAGATGTAGATCCTGAAATCCTTAGACGTCTTTTGGGTGCTAGATCATTAGCAACCGATTTAGATAAGTCAAAATTAGATGAATATTATCAATCTAAAGTAGCAGTCCCTAATGATGCTGCTAGTCTTTTACGTCTCATGGACATGGGAGGAGGTTTGGAAAAATCTCTCACTAATCCATTGTACGGTGAAAAACTGAAAGAAATTGATATAGAAACTACACGTAAATGGGTATATGAACTAGCAGAGAGGGGTTTAATAACAAAAATACGATCAACTGATGATGATAAAATAGATAATAAATGGTTTTCAATGAGGATGGCTGAAGTCCATGGTACATTGGGATGTTTGTCGGTAGCCGGTGCTGCAAATATGGAAGACTTACGTTCTTTATACACCGGAGGCTTAAGTTTTGAGATGGGTGAAAATTATAAAAATGGCCAACCAAATTCATGGAAAAAGACATATCTTTCAGATCCTATGGATTGCCTCAGACTCAAATTACTAGATATGTTGGGTTCTGAAGGTCCTCAAACTACAGATCAACTAAGCTCTAGATTGCCATTCCCATTTGCTCAAGTTGAATCAATATTACAAGAATTAGAGATACAAAACCTCGTTTCAATAGGATTTTTTACACAAACAAATGAAGGAGAATTTATACTCAGAGTTGATGAATATCGTATAACTGGTGGTCAAGTAGATGTAGTTGATTACAGGACTCTACAAACATTACTTCTCCAAAAATCATTCAAATTATACAATGAGCCAAAGGATGCTATACGTTCTTTAATAATGGTTCAGAGAAGGGACGAATTATTACATAGGGTTGAAAATTATAGATTTAGAGATTGGACAGATATTAAACATGATACGGACGTTTATAATGGTAGATTACTTCATAATAGAGTTGGATACACGCTTAAAGATCAATTACCTATATTCTTAGGACTGAGGGGTGAACCATGGATTGGCGATCTAGAACAAGAACTTCTTGACAAAATACCAAAAGAAGGCATTTCTCGTACTGATTTATTTGCTGATTACCCAAAAGGAAAAGATCATATTCACATACAGAGAACGGTAAAAAATGCTTTAGGGAATTTAGAACGCCAACTCCTTGTTGCCAAACAATATATAGCAGTCCCAAATAGAAAAAGATCTTTGGCAATATTCAGAAAATTACACGGAGTTGTCCAACCTTTATCGTTTGAAGATGCTCTTAACAAATTAATTCAACAAATAGGGCCTGTAAGGTTACATACACTCCGATTCTTTGTTAGTCAACCAGTAGAAGAACTAGCAGAAACTCTCAGACATCTTGAAACTCAAAAGAAAATTGTGCGTGTTGTGGCTTTACAGCCAGATCCAACTGATTATTATTCTTCAGTTGAAGATTCAAAAATCCTCCTTTCACCTTTGGCTGAAGACAGAAAAATGAGGATTTTGGCTCAATCAGATCCATTTTGTAGTAGGTTCATTCAAGAAATTAGGATGATGTTGAAACAAGGTTGGTATCATCCTGTCTTGAAAGGAGTAGATCCTATAGGTAGAATCCTCATGTTTGTAGTTAATGATTATCTAGAAATTAAAGATATCAATATTCCACACTCTTATTTAGATGAATTCAAAGTAACCTTCTCTGAATTACTTGAAAATTACAGAGATAGGCTTGTAGATGTGTCTGTAATTTATGCTTTTAATGGAGTCCCTGTTCATGATTGCGATGATAACATTCAAGATTTACTTTCAGGTTTAGGTTTCACCTCGATGGGAGATGGAGAGAGATATATTAGAGGAGGCGTCGTTGAACCTAGGAAACGAAGAGAAGTAAATAGACTATTATTCCATCATCACTTTTTACATCAAAAAACAAGATGGGAAAATGAAACTATAGCTCTTGAGAATATCAATGAATTAAGAGATGATTTTTCATTACGAGGTCGCTGTGAAATGTTCCGTGTTGATTTGAAGTCTATGGCCGCAGCTCATCAGTTACATCAAGGAACTAATCTTAGAGGTCATCTAGTTTGGGCACGATTACCACATTTTAGAAGACTTTTGGCAATAAGGAATATTTCTCCCGATGAAGAAGATCTAGATATATTACAATTTTTTACAGAACATCATGATCCAGACTTGTTCATGGAGAGAAATGCTATGAAAAGAGCAGAATTTAGGAAATTAATTTCTCCATTAGTACGTAGTGGTCTTCTGATACAGGATTACAGAGGCGGTTTCAAAGCAGTACATCACTCTGAGAATTCCGATTTATGGGAAATCAAGCGAGATTACCTTAGAGAACTTGTAAGTGAATATCCAGTAATAACATTAAAACAAGTCGAAAAACTTGCTGGTACACCATTCTCTGCAGAAGAAATAAGTGATGTAATGCGTGAATTTGAGGATGATGGAACATTAATTAAAGGATTTTTAGTTGATGATTTACAGGACATTTGTTGGGGCCGTCAGGATATGCTCGAGGGTTTAAGTGGCATTATACGCACCAGGGATCTGGTCATTCCTCCTTCAGATCCGTTGAATCATTATTTCAGCGGAGTATTGAGGGAAAAATTTGGTTTTGGATCTGCATACATGGTTTTCCATAAAGAAGAACCAATAGCCGCTTTCAAAGCCAATACTCGTGATGGTAAAATTGAGATAACTGATTTTGTTGGAGATTCAAACCTAGAAAAAGAAGCAATTAGGGTAATGAAAGAATTTGCATGGGAACATGATATGCCATTAACTGGTAAGTTATTTGAAAGAATAAGATCAAGATCTTGAATTTTATTTTATTTTTTTAGGAGAGAATAAGTATACAAACCAATTCGTAATACTTTCAATAATTTTCATTATCGGATCGAGTATTTTTATGACATTCTTGTGTAATTCTGGTAATAAATCAAATAAAACAATCGCCATTAAAAACATTGCAAATAAACTAATAAATTTTGCAGCATAACTATGGGTGAAATTAAACATATCAATACCATAAAATGACCAATTAACGTATGTGTCTGTTAGCCAAACTATGCCAACATTCCTGAAAACATTTAGTATGTATATTGTAGGTATAGAAATTATCAATGCGCGTAAACGTCTTTTCCAAGAAACTGAACTTAATGCTACTATTGCACCGACAAATATAATCATAGACTGCAATGCAGAACATGCTAATATGAAAATTATACTTACCGGCGTTCCATCTGCCCTTTCCATTGGTACAAAAAATCCTGCTTCTCCAAGGGGCTCAGATAATATCCACCGGTTACCCTCCCATTCAGATACAAGTATATCTCCTCCTCCATATAAATCAATTCTCATTGAAGCAGATTGATAACTACCCAGACCTACAAATTCTAGAATAATTTCTGTACTAATAGCAGTTGTATATACAAATGCCATATTTAGAACTGGTATGCTATATACTAAATAGTAAGGAATCATTGACCAAACAACGCATCCTTTCAACCATAGTAATGGTTCTGGTATATTCTCTTTTATACTAATTTCCCAAAATGCTAATGCTATTCCACAGGGTAGTGCAGCGGCAGTCATTAAAACTAATACTGGGTCTTCAATTTCCACATAATGCTCTGAATACAAATAGAAAAATAGTCCAACTAAAATCCATCCCATTGCAGAAAATTGTGAAATGTAAGTACCATTTTTTTTATGAAATCCCATCGCTAGGAAAGCCACTCCAATTCCTCCAATTATTAATTGCATTGTAATATTTGCAATTCCAAATGATGATGCAATGGAATAAACCACTATGCCCACCGGGTCTCTCATATTCGGGCTCAACTCATCAATCCGTAAATAGGATGCCCTCTTCCGTTAGGTCCGAGGCGCATATGTCATTCAATTTTTCAGACTTCTCGGAGCGTTATATCTCTGACCTTATTTCTACTCTTGAAAAATTATCAATCTCCACTTTAGAAGAAATTTGGACTATTATTGAAGATGCTCGTAATTCAGATAGAACTGTTCACTTAATTGGTAACGGAGGGAGTGCAGGTACACCTTCACATAGTGCTGGAGATTGGTCAAAAGAGTTGAAATTAAGGACAATCTCTCATACAGATAATGCATCCTCTTTAACCGCTTGGGCCAATGATACAGATTATGAAAATATATTTGTTGGTCAATTATCAACATTTATTAATCCTGGAGATGTAGTTATTGGTTACAGTGGCTCAGGAAATTCGAAAAATGTGATTAATGGAATATCATATGCTAAAGAAAAAGGATGTCATACAATAGCTATTACCGGGAATTATAATGGAATGGACGGTGGAAAATTAAAAAAAATGGTAGATGTAGCTTTAGTAGTTCCTTCTGAATCAATGGAAAGAATCGAAGACACACAATTAATTGTTAATCATATTATTAAAGAAGCCATTAAGTCTAATAATGGATTGTGATTATTTTGTTACCACCTTTCAGAGATAACGCTGATATCCATGATTATCTTGAAATAGATGAACTCCCAAATAACTTATGGGATGGTAAAATTGCTTTTTTAGACAGAGATGGAGTAATCAATGTAGGTAGTGAAAATTATATTAATTCACCAGATGAGGTAAAATTATTACCCAATGCCGGATTCTCTATCGGAAAATTACGTAGACATGGATATAGGATATGTGTTGTAACTAATCAATCTCCGATTGGACGTGGTTTATGGGATCATGAGAATCTTCATTTGATACATAAACGTATATCTGAATTATTAATCGGAGAAGATAAAGATGCTAAATTAGACTTAATTTTGTATAGTCCATATACTCCATGGGATAATTCTTGGGCTAGAAAACCAAATCCAGGAATGTTAGAGGCTGGTCGACAAATTCTTAGCAATTCCTTCAAACAAAATATTGGTATCTTATATGGTAATGATTGGATTAATAGGCCTGATGAGTCAAAATCGGTAATGGTTGGAGATAGAGATGTAGACCAATTAGCAGCCGAAAAATATGGTGTTAGTTTTTTTAGATGTGACCCAAATATCGGATTATACGATGTTGTAGAATTAATATTAGGTGAGAAAAATGGATAATGCCATTTTTTTTATCGGTTTAGACGATACTGATCATATCGATTTAGGATGCACTACGGAAAATTTTAATGATTTTTTAAATTATCTGGCTGAAAAAATTAATTTTAGTATAATATCCAGGAGATTAGTAAGATTATGGCCTTTTGCAAATAGACGAACAAGGGGAAATGCTGCATTATCTGCAGTAATCAAACTCAATATAAATTGTGAAAATAAATTATATGATGTTTCTGATGATTGGTTTCAATTATTATTATCTAATATTTCATCACACCCTTCTAGTAATTTGGAAGCCTCTCCAGTACTGATAATATCAAAATCTCAGTTTTCTGAACAAATTTATTGGGATACTGTAAAAGGGCATGTCGATTTAAACTTTAGATTAAATGAGATTAAGAAATATGACTGTAAAGTTTACGCTGGTAAATCACATTGGGGAGTAATAGGTGCGTCAGCAGCAATATCTTGGATTCCTAGTGAAAATCATTCATATGAGTTAATTGCTTGGAGGAAGAGTTCCATGATAGGGAAAAAAAGAATAATTGACATGAAAACTGTTGCCGAACTGGACAATAATTTTCCTGAGACATTCGTAAATCGTGACCCAACAAAAAATCGAGGTTTAATCGCCCCTCGAACTCCTTGCCCTGTCTTATATGGTATTAGAGGTAAATCTCCTGATATACTCGAAAATGCTCACAAATGGCTTCAATCAAATAAAAATGTTGAAAAATCTTCTGATTATGCTGTTCACTGTACTAATCAACTTTCAGACGACCATGTAACCCTTTCTTCTGGTACAGTAATTTCTAAACCTTTAATTTCAAAGGGTGCACATTCATCTGTAAAAGTGATCATGGATGGAAAGTTAAATACATTAGTTGCATTTTCTCAGGGAGGATCTGTAAACCACCTCCTCCGTTCTTTAAATCCTGGAGATATTATTTGTTGGACAGGCCTCTATTCTCCTTCCGATTTATCTATTCATCTAGAGAAACTTACTATTTCTGATGCTGTTCCAAGAATCATATCTCGCCCGCTATGTTGTAATATATCTATGAAAAGTGCTGGAAATAATCAAAATCTACGATGCACAAAATGTAATTCATATTCTGAAAAATACTGGCGAGGTTACATTCCAATTTTTTCCAATATAGATATGATTCATAATTGGACTGAACCTTCTCCCTCTAATAGACGACACTTGTCAAAACCATTGAATTTAGGGTTACCGCTCTTGAATAATTTAATACCCTGACCTCTTTACCAAATTGTATGGCTGACCTATCAACACCCCTACTAATGCTTTTACTTATATTCTCAGCAGGATTCATGATTTGGCAATTATTAAAATTAAGACAAAAAAATATGTTAATTAATGCTGGTCATTTTGATGAAGATTATTCTGGAGAAGCTAAAAATCCTGAGCAATTTATGGAGCCTGATGATGATGCACTTGATGAAATGCAAGACCTTCTTGATAAGGCATTAGAATAAAAGAATCTTATCACTCAAAACCAGTTTCTAGCAACATAATTCTCTTACTATCCGCTCCGTCTTTTAGTATTCTAACATTATTCATTTTGGAAATCCTGTAAAGAAAGATTGTATCCAAGATATCATTTACCTCACTTCCGCCTTTTGAACCCCATATTTGCATATTATTACCGGCATTTGAGTATGAGGCAGAGCTAGCTAAAATTTTAGTATTTTTATAATTTAAAACTATATTTTTTAGTGCCTCTATATCCTTTTTCTTAGCCCTGCCATCTTTAGCACACCAATCATCTATAATGATAATGTCTTCATAGTCTATCTTAAGAGAAAAGTAATTCAAAACTTTTGAGGCTTCTTCTAAATTATTTTCAATTTGTATAAAGGTTATTTTTTCTAACTCTTTACTTTTTAGTTCCCAAAATATTTGTGCAGTTCTCTCTCTATCTGGTAAATATTTGCTTAGCCAAATTACCTTTTTTCCATTTTTGAGATAATTTTTTGCAATAGTCAAGCATAATGAAGTACCGCCAGATCCTTGCTCATATGAAAGATGAATATTCCTGTCGCCAAGGTTAATCATGGTACTGGATATATATCTAGGTGATGGTATTTTCTACTTAGAGGGCCAAGGCTATATCATAAACTCTCTTCGATGGTTGTATGTCGGCAGATGATGGTTCAGTTGAAAGAATTAAAAAACGTCCATTACCAGAATTTACTGATACCGATTCCGGAATTGTTGAAGGAATATTAGAAGATGGTTTTCTGAATGTTGCTCTCAATGATTCTAATCAATTTGGGCCTCATGCTATGATAATTTTACTGGGAGTTGCAGCTTCGGTAACTGGCCTGCTTTTACTCCTTGGAATGAAATTTTTTTAATTTAGATATTCTCTTGTTCTTTTAACGGTTAATTCTACTATGGAATCACTAAATCCCAAATGACTTTCCGGTTTAAAAACTTCTTTCAATGTTTCCAAATCTATTTTATCAATAATCTCGTTCCTTTCAGCGCAAACATCAAATAAATTCATATTTTCATCTATTGCTTTCATAGAACAACTTCTGAGTATCTCATGAGAATCTTCTCTCGACATTCCTTGTTCTACTAGTACTAACATTACTTTTTCAGCCATAATTAATCCTTGCTGTAAATCTATATTTTCTCGCATTCTCTGGTTATCTACTACCAAATTCTTCATTACTTTATTACATTTAATGATTATATCATCTAACAGAATCATTGAATGAGATAGTGTAAATCTTTCTGCCGAAGAATTAGCCAAATCTCTTTCATGCCACAATAATGCATTCTCATATGACGGAATAATCATTGAACGTACTATTCTAGCAAGTCCGCAAGCATTTTCTGCTGTAATTGGGTTCTTTTTGTGCGCCATTGTAGAAGATCCTACTTGTTTTTCCACATCAAAATATTCCGCCACTTCTGATATTTCACTTCTCTGTAAATTTCTTATCTCTTGTAATATTTTTTCTATAGTGGTGGCCAAATTAGCCATCCAACCAACCCATTCTATGTATCTATCTCTTCCAACAACTTGTGTTGTAGCCATTGGTGTTTGTAATCCTAGATTTTCCATAATTAATTCTTGTAATTGAAATGCATCTTCACCTTGAGCAGCACCTGTACCAACAGCACCAAGAAATTTTCCAGTAGTTGCTCTGGGAGTTAATTCTTTCAATCTTTCCAGATGCCTTCTCATTTCGTCTACCCAAACAGCAACCTTCAGTCCGAATGTTATAGGAACAGCTGCTTGTCCATGTGTTCTTCCGATCATCACAGTGTTGCTCTCTCTTTCAGCTATATCGCATAATGTCAGTGTTAAATTGGATAAAGTCTCAAATTGTATTTTTATACTATCTTTGATTTGAAGGGCAACTGCAGAATCTACAATATCATTACTTGTAGCCCCAAGATGTATACACCAACCAGCCTCACCTGCAGCCTCAGCCATCGCCTTGGTAAGTGCCATAATGTCATGTCTTGTTTCCAATTCTATTTCATCTACTCTATCGGCTGTAACAATCCCGGGATCGGCAATATCTGCTATAATGTCGTAATGTTCTGGGCTAACTCTGCCTAATTTAGAATGAGCCCAGATCAAGGCTCTTTCAACTTCTAACTGTCTAGCATGACGACCTTCTCGAGACCATATTTGTTTTGCTTCTTCTCTTCCATAACGATAGTCTAGTGGCGATACTGGCATAACTTTCGTTTATCCCGAACCTAACAAAGTGTTTGAGGTTTAGCCTTGTTCGATATTCATTGATTCTATCTCCCATACTCCTCTTCCTGAGGTAAATATTGGCGTTCCACAACAATTTATTCTTCTTTCCATATGAGGTCCGTCAACAGTTATTGTTTCAAACTCCCCTCCCTCGCCATCAAGATTAAATCTGTATTTTTTAGAAAGGAAAATTAATTCTTCTAATCTTGCAGATGTTAATGTTTCACCTAGCCAGGAAGAATCTAAACCTTCACAAGAAACTGACACAAATTTAATCTCAAAACCATGCTTTAATAACGATTTCATATGTTCTTCTGAGTCCTTGTGCCACAGAGGACAGAATGATTTAATACCAATTTCATTACACATTCTTTCAATTCTAGTTTTCTGATAATCCGATCTAAGGGCGCCAGTTATCAAAGCGTCAATTTCAATCTTCCCATCAATAATTTGAATGTTTCTTGGTTTAGAGATTTCTTTTGGCCAAATTTCTTCAAATGTTTTCATATTATTATATTTACCTTCTAAGGCTTCTTTCAAATCATTTATTTCTACTTCAGCTACTCCTTTAGATTTTACAGGTAGCCATGGTATATTCATTGAAATAGACTGAAATGCAGAAATATGAGTTCCATTTAATTGGAACATCATTGAATCTTCCTCTTCAATTTTTACAGTTATTAATGCAACAACTTCCCATCCCTGCATTTGTGCCCACCATGCAGAATACGCTGAATCCTTACCTCCTGATGTAAGAACACCTACTTTCATACTGTCCCGAGTATGACATAAGACATGAATGCCTCGCTTTATGGGGGTCTTTACAACTAAGATTGATAAGAGAGGGTTGTGGCAATCAACTGATAGTCATGCAGCCCAGTGGACGCGGATACGATCATGGTGTTTCGACATTTTCACCAGATGGTCGTCTTTACCAAGTAGAATATGCCAGAGAATCAGTAAAAAGGGGAACAACTACAGTTGGTCTGAAATATAAGGATGGAGTAATATTAATTGTTGATAAAAGAATAGCAAATAAATTAGTAATTACTGATTCTATAGAAAAAATGTATCAAATCGATGACCATATTGGAATGACCACTTCCGGACTTGTAGCAGATGCCAGACAATTAGTAGATAAAGCACGTATTCAATGTCAAATTAATAGAATGACATATGGTAGCCCAATTTCAATGATAACTTTAGTAAAGAAAATGTGCGATTATAAACAATCTTTCACTCAATATGGTGGAGCAAGACCTTTTGGCACTGCTCTGCTAATAGCAGGCGTAGACCAAGAGGGCTCACATCTCTTTGAAACAGATCCTTCCGGAGCATACCAATCCTATCATGCAGGAGCCATAGGAAGGGGAAGATCTACTGTAATAGATAGCTTCGAGAAATCTTGGAAATCAGGGATGACAATGAACGCTGCAATTAAACTAGGACTAGAAGCTCTGCAAGAATCTCTAGAGGATAGTCTTAATCATGATACTGTAGAAATTTCAATAGTTGATGCTAGTGGATATAAAAAATTAAATCGTGAGGAGACTCTTAAGCACCTCTCTAAAGTTTCTTGATTTATTTTACTAAGACTACTTAAAGGCAATCACTCTTCTGTAAGTGATAATGGTTAGTTTAGATGATGCGGTTTTAGCTCGCTTGGAGAAAGGAGGCTCTAGGTACGAAATACTAGTAGACCCTGATTTAGTTCAAAAATGGAAGAATAATCCTGATTCTGTAGATTTATCTGATTTGCTTGCCACTGAAGAAATTTGGTCTGATGCTCGTGCAGGCGATAGGCCAACTTCAGATGCACTGATAAACACCTTTGGAAGCACTAATCTCTCTGATTGCGTAGAAAAAATACTAAAAAATGGCTCAATACAATTAACTACCGACCAAAGAAAAAAAATAATTAATGAAAAGAAAAAGAAAATTATTAATGAAATATCTTCTACAGCAACAGACCCGAAGACTAGACTTCCTCATCCTGCAACTCGGATAGAGAACGCATTAAATGAAGCTAGGTTTACTGTTGATCCATTTCTTTCAATAGAAAAACAAGTACAGAAAGCTGTAAAAGTACTTAAGCCACTAATACCATTACAATTTATTACCGTCAAACTAGCATTTAGAATACCTGGAAAAGATTATGGGGGAGTAAGCCAATTGTTGAGAGGAATTATAACTAAAGAAGAATGGATTAGTGATGGTTCATGGGTTTGTGTGGTTGAGGTCGCAGGGGGAATGAAAAATGAAATTATTAGTAGAGTTTCCCAGAGATCTTCAGAGGCCGCTGTGAAAGAACTGGTTTGATAATTTTGAACTTTTGGCTTTCATCAAGGTTATGAAGGCTAGGCTTGTCGCGCGGCTTGATAACATGAGTGGTAACAGTAGTGCGGACGGTCCGCAAGACTCTCAAATAGTAGTGCCAGGTGATAATCTTGGTCAATTTGGGAGATTTGAAGCAGGTCATGGAGTATTAATAAAAAATAATACTCTTTTGGCAACAAAGAATGGAAAATTAATGATAGATGATAATGTACTAAGTATAGAACCATTACATACAACTTATACTCCAAGGCCTAGTGATTTAGTAATAGGGTATGTAGAAGGTTGTACAAATAATATTTGGTTTATCGATATAGGTGCACCATTTAATGCAATACTTCCTATGAGCCTCGGCCCATCCAAAGCATCTTTTGGTTCAACACGACAAGTTCTTGACATTGGAGAAGCCATTCTATGTAGGGTACAAGAAGTTGAAGAAACACATTCCAGCGTCGTAACTATGAAGGGAATGGGACTCAGAAAAATCAGTACTGGTAGTATTGATGAAATTGATCCTCATTTAATAGGAAATTTGTCTAAAAATAATAATAAATTATTAAGAGAAATTAAAGAAGAATCAGATTGTAGGATAATTACTACACATAATGGCCGTATATGGATTGATGGTGATGTTTCAGGAATTATCAAAGCAAGAAATAAACTTAAAAATCTTTCAAAAAATTATAATCTATTAACTGATGGAGGTAATGAATAATGGGTGGATATGGAGATATTCAAATGATTGATGAAAATGGTTTAAGGATGGATGGGAGAACTGCTACCCAAGTACGTCCGATTACAATAGAAACTGGCGTAGTTCCAGTAGCCGACGGTTCTTGTCGTATGACTTGGGGTACTAATGATGTTATTGTAGCAATTTATGGTCCAATGGAAGCGCATCCAAGGAAAATACAAAGACAAGATAGAGCAGTTCTAGATGTTAGATATAATATGGCCCCATTCTCAACATCTGATAGGATTAGACCAGGCTTCAATCGCCGAAGTAGGGAAATTAGTAAAGTAACTGCTGATGCATTAGAAAGTGTAGTTTTATTGGAATTGTATCCTAGATCTAAAATTCGTGTTGAGATAGAAGTTCTATGTGCTGAGGCAGGCACTAGATGTGTCGGGTTAACTGCCGCGTCTGTAGCATTAGCTGATGCAGGAATTCCGATGTCCGATTTGGTTGTTTCTGTTGCTTCAGGAAAAGTTAACGATGTGGTTGTATGTGATTTGAATAAAGAAGAAGATAATTATGGAGAAGCAGATCTTCCGATGGGTGTATTACCTAATTCGGGAGAATTAGTATTCCTCCAAATGGATGGTGACCTTTCTCCTGAAGAATTTCAAACTGCATGGGATTATAATATTCAAGCTGCTTCCGAAATTCACAAGATAATGGTCGAATCTTTAAGAAAAGGGGGTGTTGATTAATGACAATTCCTATGGTATCAAAACTCTTGCGTAACCATCTGAGAGAATTAGCATTAAACGATCAAAGAATTGATGGCAGAGGTAGATGGGAAGGTAGAGATGTATCTCTTGAAGTAGATATTTTAGATCGTGCTGAAGGTTCGGCAAAAGTAACAATGGGAGATACAATTGTTTATGCTGGAGTAAAATTTCAATTAATGACACCTTATCCAGATAGGCCAAATGAAGGAGGATTGATGTGTGGTGCAGAAGTCAGACCAGTAGCTGGCAGGAATTGGGAAGCAGGACCACCAAGCGCAGAATCTATAGAATTAGGAAGAGTTGTAGATCGAGGAATAAGGGAATCTGGTTGTATAGATGTGAATAGTTTATGTATTATTCCCGGTGAAAAGGCATGGCAGGTAATTTTAGATTTATTTGCAATTTCTGATGACGGTAACTTATTCGATGCATTTGCGTTGGCCGCTATAGCTGCTTTAAAAACCGCAATTGTACCTTGCGAAAAATTCGAAGTAGGAGAAGATTATCCTCTCAGTGTTTCTAAAACACCAATAATGTGTTCTTATCATAAAGTTGGAAATAGATTTGTTTATGATGCCAATGCACAAGAAGAATTAGGCGGCGATGAACGAATCCATATCACTTTAGGAGATGATAATCATGTCCATTCACTTCAGAAGGGTCTAAAGGGGATATTCTCGGCGGACGAATTTGCTGAGATAATGGAGAGGGCCAAAATTAAATCTTCAGAACTCAGAAAATTAGTAGATTCAGTATTAGGTGATTAAAATGGCAAAGAGAACACAAAAAGCTGGTGCTACTGCACGCTATGGAGCAAGATATGGTGTTAGTGTACGCCGACGTGTTGGTGCTGCAATAGCCAAAAAATCAAAGAAGTATACATGTCCAGTGTGTCAGTATACTCAAGTAACAAGAAAGGTTTCAGGAATTTGGGAATGCAAAAAATGCTCTCATAAATTCACGGGAGGTGTTTGGGAACCTTACACACGAGCAACAGATGCTAATTCTAGAATTATTAGAAGATCTGTAGAAGGTGCGACTGCAACTGATATGACAATAATCGCACAACAAGCAGCATTAGACTATGAAAAAGAACTTTCTGAGAGAGCTTTAGATGAAGATTCAGAAGAATGAGACTTTATCTTTAAGTCTGAAAATTAAATCCTCTTTTGCTGATTCCTTATCAGCAAGTTTGACCACTGAGGCCTTTTTTGAATACAAAGACGGAATCATAATTATTAATGAGGCTGCAAATAGTTTTGTAGATTTACGCGCCAGATGGAATACAATAATGAGAGGACTTATAGCATCTGAACAGGTACTTGAGACTGTAGAAAAAGAGGGTTGATACATGAATGAAGAGAAAAATACTGCTGATTTGCAAAAAATTGTACAAGAATTACAAATAGTTAGAGGTCAGATACAAACCCTTTCTTCACAAATCTCTGAATATTCACTTACCATGGAATCATTAGAATCACAAAGTCCAGAAAAAACAGTGTATAAATCAGTTGGTAATATATTACTCGAAGTGAGTGATAGAAAGAAATTATTTGATGAATTGTCACAATCTAAATTAAATATAGAAAACCATCTAAAATCACTTATTGAAAAAGAGGATTCTCTCAGAGTAAAATATGAAGAATTAGTAATTGCTTTTGAATCACAGTGATATTATGTCTGAATTTGAAGAAATTACCCCATTAATGGAAGATTTTATAGTTTTCCAGCGTCTATTAAAAGAAGGAAATACAACTAATGCTTTACAATTATCAGAAGAATTATTGTCTCGCTCTAGGAGTATATCTGAAAGGAATCATTACTATGAAGCAAGGATAAGAATGGAAAGAGCATTAATTGGAGGTATTGATCAAGGTGAAATAGGTAATGAATTAAGATGGTGCGTCGATAGATTAAATGCTATCTCTTCACAGTCTTCTTTACATGGAATTGCTTTACTTAATCTTGCTTCATGGCATTTAAATAAAAATGAATTTATGATGTCTTTAGCCACTCATTCAGAAATTTCCACTGAAACAAATTTTCCTGATGAGATTGTCGCTCTATCACGTTTAGAAACTTCTAGAATACTAGGCAAAATGGAAGATTATGAACCTGCAATGAGGCATGCATGGTTAGCTCGTACTATATTTTCAAAAAAATCAATGATTCCTGAATTTTTAGTCAGTAGTTTAGAATGGCTTGATATGGCTTTGGATAATGTAGATAAAAACGCTCCAAATATGGATTTTCATATTAAAAATGCTAAACCTAGAGAAAAACCTGGCGTTTCTACTATTTCCTCTAATCCGACTGATATTAAATTGGTAGTAGAAGATCTAATTCAGATATTATTTCAAGATTTATCGGGTCCAGAAAGAAATGATATTGGTTTAATTGTTGACGCATCAGAGATTCTAGGTATAGAAGAATGGAAAGATATTCTTATCAATAGATTACCTGAAATTCAAGATAGGAATCTTTTAGCAGCACTCCAATCATAGTTTTTTATGCGATTTATCTCTTCAATACTCCAACCTAATCTCTCTGGTAATTCTATGCACCATCCAACTTCTTCTATTGCTGGGTCATCGGATGTCCACGATAAATGACTTGGCACAACATCAACTTCAACCCATACTACATATCCATCATCTATCAATGAGTCATTATATGATTTAGCAATCCCTAAAAGTCCTGTTTCTTCAAATAATTCTCTCAATGCTGCTTCATCAATATTTTCTCCCTCTTCTATTTTACCTCCGGGCAACTCCCATCCTCTTTTTTTGTTTAAAACCATTAGCCAACAATCTTCTTTTACAGTTTTGGTAGTAGTCCAAACTGCTACAAATTTTTTATTCATTATTCATCAACTCCAAAATATCTTGTACTAATATTAATGCTTCTTCATCACCTTCGGCAGCTAATCTCCTTGTCATAAAAAAAGCCTCAGATATTCTATTTTGCTCTATCATAAATTCAATTTTTTCTTTTAATCCATTATTTTCTTCTATTTGTTCTAGTTCTTCAACCTCTATTATTGAATTTGAAATCTCTTCCATCTTTCTAAGGAAATCTACTCTTTGAGATATCTTTGGAACTTTCCAGGGTTTACTTTCAATACCTCCTAATTTATCCTCCATTCGAGATTTGAATAATTCTCTAGATTTGGATTTAGGGAAATGTGTTTGAGCTTGATCATAACAAAACCAAGCCTGATCAAATTCTTCCCTCCTCTCATGTAATTTACCTAATTCGATCCATAATTCAAAATTTGAAGGATTTTGAGATAACAGATGTTTACTTAATTCAAGAAATAAATCTTCATAACCAGATTTTTTTAACCTTTCAATCCTTCTAGAAAATAAAATATTAGCTCTAGGATCTCTAACATCTAAAAGTTTCAATCGTTCACTAAACTTCCCAATTTCTTTATCGTTATTTTTAATTTTTAACCACCACTTATCAGGATCTAAAGGATCTATTTTGAATGCAGCATCTAACAATTTTATACCCGACTGAATTATATTGATGTGTTGTAACTGTTCTAGTAAATCCTTATCTCTCCCTAAAATATTAAATAAATCTTCCAAAATTAATTTAATCCCTATATCATCTTTGTTTATCATCTTTATTTTAACTAGTAGATGCCAGTTATCAGGATTAGTAAAATCATAAAGTATGGCCTGTTTTGCATTTTGCTCTGCCCACATTACGTTTTTTTGATTTCTTTCTAAGTTCAAAAATTTCTCAGCCTGACTTCTATGTCTATTGCCCAGACTTCGTCTAGGGTGTTGTAAAAAATTTTTAATATTTATATTATCTTGATCCATAATGAAATCACAAAACCGATTCATATTCTGATTTATCTGTGCCCGGTGGAAGTGTTGCATCCATACCAATTTTGCTGGTTA
Organism: Candidatus Poseidoniales archaeon; assembly: GCA_003602595.1. Lineage (GTDB taxonomy): Archaea > Thermoplasmatota > Poseidoniia > Poseidoniales > Thalassarchaeaceae > MGIIb-O3. The sequence continues at coordinate 30,895 of QQRX01000084.1, forward strand.
AACCTTCTTTGGTTCTACTAGGATCTAGACTTGAACCCTTTTGATTAGAGAGAATTACTGTATCTTTATCTGGTTGCCATCGAGTCATTAAAGCCCATTCAACTCTTGTAGGATTTGAGGTATTTATGTCTTTATCTACTACAATGACTTGTTTCATAGATTTATGCCCATTTAATGCTGCATGTATGGCTTTGATCCCATCTCCTTCTTTTTGAGGTTCAATTTGTACAACCGAAGATAACCATCCACAACCACCATCTGTCAAGTAAACATCAGTACATGGTACAACTGCTGAAACTGCAGCTTTTATTGTCGGAGCTCTTGGCATACCCATCAAAGTTCTGTGCTCTACTTCTGCTTGAATCAAGGCATGAAATATTGGTTCATTTCTATGATGTACTGCATCATATTCTATTACTGGCTCTTGCCTTATGCCATCTACTGTTCCTGTTATGTCTACATATGGTCCTTCATCATCATATTCGAGTGTTATCCTAGCCTCCATGGCATATTCAGCATTTGCTGGAACTGCTATTCCATTATCTAATCTAACAAGATTTAATGGCTTTCCATGTAGTTTTTGGTGTAATGATGCTGCCACTCTCAATTCATCTAATGGTTCATTGAATGACATTGCTGCAGCCAATAGAACTACAGGATCAGGAGCATTGACAACTGCTATTGATACTTCATCTCCATTTTCTTGTGCTCCCTCCATCATAGTGCGCAGATGTCTTGGAACAAATCTTGATACAGTATGATTTTTATCTCTCAAATATTGTCTATGGAATGACATATTCCTAATTCCTCCATATTCTGCTATAATTACGGAGGCGGACTGATATCTTCCTTTATCTTCTTTATAGTGCCATGGAATGGGAATAATTTCTAGATTTACTTCTTTTTGACTGTTTTCCATTACAGGGGCTTCATTTTTCTCAATTATTATTGGCTCAGAAGGATTTTTCATTGCCCACGCCATTGTATCTATCAGTTCTCCAGGAGTAATATCAAAGGTACTACATATCCTTTCTCTTGTTAGTACATTTAAAGCGGCGTTATGGCCATCAGATTCTACAATATTAGTGAATAAAAGAGGGGGATTTCCTTTGCCAACAGAATATTCCAACATCTCATTAATTACACTAGTTCTTTCTTCAACTTTTTCAACATCATGAAGCAAGTCCCGGAATGACATATTGTTGACCAACTGCTCAATCTGTTTGAATGTTAGCAATAACAATGACATTTTATGTCAATATTAATTGACTTAAGCCTCTCATTTCTTATACCAAAGGTGGGTCGCCGAGACATCATTTAGAGGGTCAAAGTTGGGTCGAGGATTATTTTCTGGTTCGAAAATGAAAAGTGATCGTAAGAAATATAGATGGAAGGAACGACAATTTCGAAACCGTCAATTCAAGAGACGTTCTGGAGGAGTCTTGAAACATGATCCTTTGAAAGGTAGTACGCAAGCTAAAGGAATAGTAATTGAAAAAGTTGGCTTCGAGGCAAAACAACCTAACTCTGCTATAAGAAAAGCAGTAAAAATAAGTTTGATAAGAACTGGTAATAAACTAACAGCTTTTGCTCCAGGAGATGGTGCAATATCGTTTATCGATGAGCACGATGAAGTCCTAGTAGAAGGTATTGGAGGGAGTAAAGGTAGATCTTACGGTGATTTGCCTGGTGTAAGATTTAAAGTTATCAAAGTGAATGGTGTTTCTCTTGATGAGATGGTAAGAGGACGTAAAGAAAAGCCAGTAAGGTAGGTATTGTAATGTCTGAAGTAGAACAAGAAGAAAAATTAACTCAAGATCCTATTGCAGGAATTGGCACAATGGTTTTTGGAAAATGGGATGCTACAGATGTTGTTTGTGAAGATCCTGGATTAGCTCCATATATCAATTTACAAACAATAGGTACTCCACATTCCGGTGGTAGACATGCAAATGAATATTTTGGAAAGGCTAATCTTTCTATCATTGAAAGATTTATCAATAATTTAATGCGTTCTGGTAAATTTTCAGGAAAAAAACAACATTGCGCTAAAGCATTTGAAAACGCTTTGGATACTATTAATGAAAAAACAGGGGTTAATCCTTTACAGAATTTTATTGATGCTATCAAAGAAGCAGCGCCATGTGAGGAGATAACAAGAATAAAAATGGGTGCTGTTAGTCAACCTAAAGCAGTAGATTCTTCTCCAATGAGGCGTATTGATATTGCTCTCAGAAATCTTTCTGTAGGTTGTGCTTCTGCAACTGCCAAAAGTAAAAAATCCCTCACTGAAGGTATAGTCTCTGAAATTACGAAAGCCGCGCAGGGTGACGTTAGTTC
>QQRX01000084.1:33300-34620 GCA_003602595.1 Candidatus Poseidoniales archaeon
CACTTAACTTCTCTACTCTGCTTCATTTATTGTTCTTTACAATCGTATTTATCAACCTTAGTCAGGTCGCCGAATCAATTGAGGTCATTATATGGGTCGTAAAGAAGATAATATTGAACGTGCAGTAGAAGTAATGCATATAAGAGAGAAGATTCGAAATCTAGCAATTGCTGCCCATATAGATCACGGTAAAACAACATTGTCCGATAATCTAATTGCTGGAGCGGGAATGATGTCAGAAGATTTAGCTGGTAAATCTAGAGTTTTGGATTTTGATGATCAAGAAAGTGCCCGAGGAATTACTATTAATGCAGCAAGTGCATCTATGGTTCACGAAGTAGATGGTTCTGATTATTTAATTAATCTAATTGATACTCCTGGTCACGTAGATTTCGGTGGAGATGTTACTCGAGCAATGAGGGCAGTAGATGGATGTATTATTTTGGCTTGTGCTGTTGAAGGTACAATGCCTCAAACAGAAACAGTCGTAAGACAAGCACTGAAAGAAAAAGTAAGGCCTGTATTATTCATAAATAAAGTAGATCGATTAATCAACGAACTACAAATAGATGGTGAAGAAATGATGACAAGATTTCAGAAAATTATTATTAAAGTTAACAAATTAATTTCTACATTTGCACCAACAGAGGAGCTAGCCAAATCCTGGCAGGTAGACGTTTCTAAGGGGACTGTTGCTTTTGGCTCTGCTTACTACAATTGGGGGATGTCTATCCCATATATGGTAAAAAGTGGGATTAATATGACACAAGTTATGGATTATTGTAAAAATGATAAACAAAAAGAACTTGCAAAGTTAGCCCCAGTACATAGGGTACTTTTAGATATGGCAGTGGATAAACTACCATCTCCATTGGTAGCTCAGGAATACAGAATACCAAACATCTGGCAAGGAGATTTAGATTCAGAGTTTGCTAAATCAATGATTAACTGTGATTCCTCAGGGCCATTATCATTAATGATAGTAAAGATTTGGATGGATCCTCATGCAGGTGAAGTAGCCGTAGGGAGAGTATACTCAGGATCTATTAAGCATGGGGAGTCTGTTTGGGCACTTGGTGCTGCCAAGGCAGAAAGAGTACAACAAGTTAGTATGATGGTTGGTGGTGACAGAATAGCAGTTTCTGAAGTTTCTGCAGGAAATATAGCAGCTTTAACTGGAATAAAAAGTGCTGCTGCGGGAGTTACTATAACACGTAATAAAGACGACACAGGTTTCGAACCAATACGTCACTACTCAGAACCCGTCGTTACAGTCGCTGTCGAGCCACAATCAATGAAAGATTTACCAAAATTTATTGA
>QQRX01000084.1:34708-35586 GCA_003602595.1 Candidatus Poseidoniales archaeon
GAATTACACTTAGAAATTACAACATACAGAATTGAAGAGGAACAAGGAATTAAAGTAAAAGTAAGTGAACCTATTGTAGTATATAGGGAATCAATTGAGGGAAATAATACTGGTCGTCCATTTGAAGGTAAGTCTCCAAATCGCCATAATAGATTTTATATTGAGGTTGAACCACTTCCTGAGAATGTTATCCAAGGTTTACGAGATGGAGATTTTGGTAAAGAGGGCGCTATTAGAACTAAAGATGCTAAAGAAGTTGGAAATAAATTTGCTGAATTCGGCATGGATAAGGATTTAATGCGTAAAATCTATGCAATACATGGAACAAATGTTTTGGTTAATGATACTAAAGGTATACAAAACCTCCATGAAACTAGAGAGTTAATTATTGAAGGTTTTATTGATTGTTGTAAAAAAGGACCAGTAGCCGAGGAACCATTGATGGGAGTAATGGTAAGGTTAGTTGATGCAAAACTACACGAAGATGCGATACACAGAGGACCTGCTCAGACTATTCCTGCAGTCAGAAATTCTATGAAAGGTGCCTTAATTAGAGCTCGATCGGTGATATTTGAGCCAATGCAAAATATCCGCATAGATGCTCCAAATGATGTCATCGGAGGAGTAACAAGTGAACTTAACAAGCGTCGAGGAATAATCGAAGATATGCCTGTCGATGGAGGAACAGCTAGTGTAATAGGAAAAATGCCGGTTGCAGAATCATTTGGTTTTTCTAACAGTGTAAGAGCTGCTAGTCAAGGTAGAGCAGTTTGGAATACAGAAAATGCTGGTTATGTTCATTTACCCAGAGAATTATTCAATAAAGTAGTTGGAGACATTAGAGAGCGTAAGGGTTTGAAAACTGAACTCCCTGGTGA
>QQRX01000085.1 GCA_003602595.1 Candidatus Poseidoniales archaeon
AGTCTAATAGAGTCCATATGTTATGATGGCGAAACACCATTTGGTCTTGAAACCCACGTATTCAAGTGTTAATAGTAGAGTGTGCTTTATGAATGATAAGTTGTCGGATAAATATGGACGAATTAATTGATTTCTTGGCAGGAGAGCCGAAATTTTTAGATTTTTCACAGAATACTCTGTTAATTGTGTTACTTTGCAGCATTATTGCTGGAGGATCTGGAATTTTGTCCAGAAGAGTCTTATTTCCTAAGTTGATGGATATTATAGCAAAAACTGAAAGAATTGATGGTAGAGACTTATTTGCTCCTAAGTCCCTAGGTTGGATGATTGGATGTCTAATAATGAGTATGTCATTAAATTGGATTTCTGCAAATGGAGAGCCAGTATGGAATGATGAATGGATGAATATTATCTCAGATATATTTTACGCTGGATTTGTTATTCTAATGTTACTTGCGGCCTTTAGATTAGTTGATTACATTGATGTTTTAATTGTAGTGGAAGGAGATGATATGGCTGCCAGAAGATCTTTGGCTAGTGTAGCAGAATCTATTGGAAGAGTTGTCGTTGTTGTATTAGGATTCTTCGTTATTGCAGGGTTAATAGGTGTTGATGCTAATTCATTTGTAGCAGGATTGGGAGTAACTGGTTTGGTAATTGCTTTAGCTGCAAAGGATTCTGTGGCGAATATGTTTGGAGCTATTTCAATACTTATTGATCAACCTTTCAATGTTGGAGATTGGATAATTGTTGATGGCGTAGAAGGTGAAGTAATTTCCATAGGACTAAGAACAACACAAGTTAGATCCTCTGCAGATACAATGATTACAGTGCCTAATTCAAATATTACAAATTCTTCTGTAGAGAATTTTAGTCAAAGAAGATTCCGTAGAATAGTGCCCACATTTGATTTTGAAGCAGATAGTGATGAAATTTCATTAAAGAAATTTTGTGACTCATTGTGTGAACAAGTAATCAATGATCCAAGATCCACAAAAGGAGAAGATTCATGGGTCAGAGTCAAATCCTTTGCTCCTTCAAAGGTAATTGTTGCAACTAATTTCTACTGTATATCATCTGCAAAGACACAAAGAGAATTTACAGAAGATATTTTACTTATGGCCAGAAGTAGAGCAGAAGAACATAAGTTAGTATTCCATGAACCGCGTAAAAGGCAGCATCATCAACAAGTCTGAGGTGTTTGAATATGACTAAGCTTATCCTTATCCGTCATGGGCAATCAATTTGGAATGCAGAAAATAGATTCACTGGATGGACTAATGTCCAATTATCTGAGAAAGGAGAATTAGAAGCTTTGGAAGCAGGAAAGTTGCTTTCCAAGATAAATATTGATTCAGTACATACAAGTGATTTGATTAGGGCTCAGAAAACAGCAGAAATAATTATGAAAAATAATGATGTTTCGAAAGATTTTATCACTTATGAGGACTTTAGACTTAATGAAAGAAATTATGGAGAGTTACAAGGCCTGAATAAGAAAGAAACTGCTGAAAAGCATGGTTCTGAACAAGTACAAATTTGGAGAAGATCTTATGATGTAGCTCCGCCTGGAGGAGAGAGTCTCAAAATGACTGCCGAAAGAACTATTCCTTATTTTATTGAAGAGATATTACCAGAATTAGAGGCTGGTAAAAACGTACTTGTATCAGCGCATGGTAATTCATTGAGATCAATTGTTATGCATATAGAAAAATTATCTCCTGAAGAAATAGTAAGTGTTGAAATACCAACAGGAAAACCTCGTTTTTATCATTTTAATGATGGAATAATAACTAAAGATCAGTAATTGGCTTCTCAGGAGGAGGAGATAATTTACGATATAAAGAGTGAGTAAAATAACCTAAAATAATACAAAAGGAAGGTATTACTGTATCTGAAAACGAAGTTGGAGGATTATTGATAACTGTGCTTATTCCTAAAAATATGGAAATAACTGATAAGGCGGCTATAGTTCTACTGTTATACATACTCTTTTGAAAAGGGATTACTTTAGAAATAATCTGAACTGCAGGAGAAGGAGGACCAGATTGATTTGCAGTTGATTCTAAAACATCTAAAAGTGATTGTTCGTATTCCCATATTGCTAAACCTCCTCTGTGTGCATAGAAAACATCTGGTGAACTCCATGAAGATGGAGCAGTATCAATCCAACCTTCAATTAGGGATTTTCTTAAATCAGTAATATCAAGTGGGCTTTTGGTTTTGTGGAATAATCGACCTAGATCTTGAACAAGACAAGAAAGATCTCTAATGGCCGGAAATTCACATACTGGTTTGTATAATCCATCCGCTAACCTTGGAGGACTTATTCGGAGGGAATACTCGTTACCTTCTGAGACAAGGATATCAGTGAATCGTACATCTCCTAAACTCAGCATACAGGTAGCCTTTCGACTGAATGGTGCTCTCCATATGGTATTGGCGCTAAGTTTTTCCTCTAAATCAAGTAGTCTTTTATTCCATCTTTTTTGATCCATTGGAGTTTCTCTAACTGATTCTACAGAAGAATGGTACGATCCCAAAGATTTACCAGAATTATATAGAATATCGATTGCTATTTCTTTATTTCCTTCACTCAAAGCTTTTATCAAATCATCATTTGTATTACTTTGATAAATCTTTATTTTCCTTAAAATTATGATATCTTGTTCTTTCCACCGGTATCCTCCGCATGGCTTATCTACAGATAGGTGTGAATTAACTACTCTAGATTCTATCCTATTATCTGAACCCCAAGGAAGAAATTCTGCGAGCCATTCTATTTCAGAAGATTTAATTTTTACTGATAACCCTCTTTCATTGCTTGATTGAGAGATTATTTCCAAAATATTTGGATCTGGAACATCGCCCCAAAAATCTAAATCAACTATCACACTAATCCAATCTTCTTTAGAATTGATTGATATTGACTCTAAGATATCCATACTCATCCTATTACTAACCAATCTGATAGAATTGAATCCAGACGGCGAATCTCCCTTTGTCTCGGAGACTCGCATCGCAGAGGGCCGCCAAAGATTCTCTACTACCGCCATGTCCATCAATTATATTCACGATAAGGTATCATTATTGATGCAATCGGTCGAAGAAGACTTGAATGTGTAGACCGCAACCGGAACATATGGGCGATGGTGACTCTGACATTCCACTTGCTGTTGATATGGATGGTACACTCATTTTATCGGATATGAGTTGGATTAGTATTTACAAGGTCGTATTAAGAAAACCTTGGTTAATACCTAGTTTATTATTTAAGGAAATAACCGGTAAAAGGGCTAAGTGGAAACGAGACTTAGCAGAGAAATTAAATTTTGATCCAGCTCACTTGACTTATCATGAAAATTTCCTAGAATGGCTTACAGGAGAATATGCAAGAGGAAGGACATTAGTTCTTGCTACTGCTTCAGACAGAATTGTTGCAGAGCAAGTAGCAGCACATGTTGGATTATTTTCAGATGTAATGGCATCTGATGGTGACTATAATTTAAGAGGTCAACAAAAAGCAGATTCATTAGTTGCTAGATATGGCGATAAAAAATTTGCTTATGCTGGAAATAGTCATCATGACATTGATGTTTGGAAGCATTCTGGGCAAGTTATCGTAGTTAATCCAGAAAAGGGCTTATTAGATAAGATTGGAGATTCGGCTGATGTTATTTTTGAATAAAATATAGATTAAATTGATGGGTGATAAAATGGGACGTAGTACTATTGGCAATACTGTAGATAGTATTGCAAAATGGCTATTAAAATTTAGAATAATTTCTAAACCTGCCAGATATTTGTCAAATTCTAAATTGGCATGGAGTATTGTGTCAAGAACTGATCGAATCCGAACAAAAAGACTCGGAACAAGGATAAAAAATGAAAAATTACCAGAACATATTTCGATAATTATGGATGGAAATAGAAGATTTGCGTGGAGTCATAGCCTTGAAAGAGAGATAGGTCATCTAAGAGGTAAGGAAAAATTAAAACAGGTAATGGAATGGATTCTAAATTTAAAGATAAAATATTTGACCGTATATGCTCTTTCAACTGAAAATATTAATGCAAGAGAATCTGAAGAATTGGATTCTTTATATGATTTATACGAAATTGGATTAAATGAAATTGCAGAAGATTCTTTAATTCATTCAAATAATGTTAAAGTTCAAGCTGTTGGAAGAATCGAAGAACTACCGGAAAGAGTGAAAGTGGCCATAAAAAATGCAGAAAATAAAACTGCTTCATACTCTGATTATATTTTCACAGTTTGTCTTGCATATGGCGGAAGAGAGGAAATTGTAGATGCAGTTAAGGAAATTGCTGGAGATCATGCAGACGGCAAAATAAAATTGGAGAATATAAATTCAATAGAAATTTCAAAACGACTATATTCAGCAGATATACCTGATCCTGATTTAGTAATTAGAACAAGTGGAGAAGAGAGAATTTCGAATTTTTTATTATGGCAGATAGCCTATTCAGAACTTTATTTTACGGACGTTCATTGGCCATCTTTTTCAAAAAATGATCTTTATGAAGCAATAGAGTCCTATCAATACAGGAGAAGGAAATATGGCAAATAATCTATGTGAAGTATGTGGCAGAGATGATTATAGGAATCCTGCAGTGACTGTAGATGCAGTGGTTCTTCGTCCAGGGGTAAATGGAGAAGAGGTTTTGTTAATCAAACGCGGACCTTTGCCAATAGAGTGGCAAGGCAAATGGGCATTTCCTGGAGGATTTGTAGACTATGGAGAGAGTCCAGAAGTTGCAGTAATAAGAGAATTAAAGGAAGAGACTGGAGCGATAGGAAAGAATCCTGTCTCATTAGCAATTCTCGGAGAACCAGGAAGAGATCCTAGAAAACATTGTATTGGACTATTCTATATCGTTGATGTTGATCCTGAATATGAACCAATTGCAGGTGATGATGCCATGGATGCCGCATGGATTAATTTAGAGAGTATAAATTCAGAAAATATTGCAGGAGATCATATAGAAATTATTGAAATGATAAAGGATATGATGAATGAATAATTCTAACAGTAAGTACTACTTCGTAGGCTTATGGAACGTAAGATTAAAATTGATACTGGTGGAAAAACATGGGCTCCTTATAGTCCGGGAATTTCAGTAAAAGATCACATATGGTTATCAGGACAAATAGGAGTAGATTCTGGAGAAACTATTGAATTACAAATGAAGGGTGTGTTAAAGAAAATTGATAATTTATTAGAAGCAGCCAATAGTTCGAAGAAAGATTTAGTTAAAGTAACAATTTTAATGACAGATATTAACAATTACAATACAATTAATGATATTTATGGAGAATGGTTAGAAGAAATTATCCCTCCTTCACGCGCTGCTTATGAGGTTCCAAATTTGCCCATGGGTGCATTAGTAGAGATTGTTTGTGAGGCCTTTAGAAATTTGGAAAATTAATAGATTTGTTACAATCATTGTGTATCCGATTATGTAGCCAAAGAAGTCTTGTATTAGTCTTCTCACGGCTCGTCATGACAGTCTTCAAGGCGTACGATATTAGAGGTATTGCTGGAACCGAATTAAGTGCTCAATTTTCTGAAAGATTAGGAAGGGCAATTGTAACTCATCTGGATGCTAAAGCGGTTTCTGTAGTCAGAGATATTAGAGAATCAGGGCCAGAATATCATGCAGCTTTTGTCAAAGGTTTATTGTCTGCTGGTGCGGATGTTATTGACCTGGGAGTAACTACAACCGGAGTATTATATCGTTCAACAGTTGATTTACCAGTTGATGTTGCGGTTGCAATTACTGCTAGTCATAATCCTCCAGAATATAATGGATTCAAAATTTGTGAAGGAACTATGCCCTTAGGAGGGAAAGAGTTGCAAGATATTAGAGCTACTTTTGAAAAGGGAGAATTCAGAGAAGGAAAAGGAATATATAAACTTGAAGAGAGATATGAAGAAGAATATATACAAAGAATAATTGAAAATATTGGGATCCTCAAAAGAAAAATAAAAATCGTACTTGACTGCGGAAATGCTGTTCCTGGTCCTTTATCTGTAAAAACATTAGAAAGACTTGGGGCGGAAGTAATCCCACTATATTGTGAATGGGATAATTCTTTTCCAAATCATCCTCCAGATCCAACAAGGCAAAACAATATGATAGACCTAGGGAAAGCTGTTATTGAGCATGGGGCTGAATTTGGCATTGGTATGGATGGAGATGGAGATAGATTAGGAGTTGTAGATGAAAATGGAGATTTTATTCATCCAGACAGGCTAATAGGAATTTTTGCAAAAGATGTATTGTCAAAAGTATCTGAAGATACTTCTGATGACGGTAGAACAATATTATTTGATGTAAAGTGTAGTATGGCTGTAGAAGAAGCGATTCATGATTTAGGAGGGATTGCACGAATGGTTAGAACTGGACATACTTTCATGAAAACTGAGTTAAGAGAACATCCAGATATTCCATTTGCTGGAGAAATGTCAGGGCATTTTTTTATGAATGATGATTGGCACGGTTTTGATGATTCAATATATAGTGCTGCTCGTCTACTAAAGATAGTAGGAGATGAAAAATCACCCAATGAAGGTGGCCAACAATTTTCAAAAAGATTCCATTTTATGCCTGACTATCCAACAACTGATGAAGGAAAAGTACCTCTAACAGGAGAACGTGAGGCAACAATGTCAGCAGTTTTAGCCGCTTTCGAAGATATGGAGAAGTCAACTGTTGATGGTATTCGAGTTAGATATGAAGATGGGTGGTATTTGTGTAGACCTAGTAATACAGAGCCGATATTAGTAATGCGTGCTGAGGGACGAAATAAAGAAGCATTAGAAAGTATTCTTTCCGATGTAAATAAACGTATAGGACATATTGTAGATCTTGAGAAATTAAAATAATCACTCTAGATCTTGAGGGCTAATCATTAATGGGATTACTAATAACATTGCACAACAAGCATTACAGAATAAGGTAAATACTACACCAATACCACCAATCAGTTGACCCCATTCTGAAGAATCTGAAAGAGTTTCTTGAAGTTGACTTTGCACATATGAAGCCATAATTCCAGAGGCGGTATTAATTGCAACCGCACCTAAACCGATAAATATTGATTGTTTTTTATAGTTATAAAGTTGCAAACCTGCATAACCGAAAACAATTGCAGCAATTATTCCAATAATCGGCTCAAGCCATGACCAAACCACAAATAAAGTGCTATTTTCTCCTACTTCTCTGGCAAGATCTATTTCTGCTTGGGTAGTTAAAAGCCCAAATAAATTGAGTAAAACGCCTGCTACAGACAATATTACAGCCAATATTCCAAAAACCTGTGGCATTGGACTTTTTTGTCTTCCTTGGACTTCTGGAGCAACAAAACCAGAAATTGGGCTTGGAGTGCCTGATAATTCAGTATTATTAGTTAATTCGGTAGTAGGAGGTTCATCAAATGGACTTGGACCTGTCTCTTCCATGATAAAGGAGAAGAGATGAGGGTCTTAAAATAATACGATAAGTAAGATAGGTTAATTATTAGAAAATTTAAGAGCAGAACTGATTAAAGATTCTATTACAGGCATTTTTTGACCTGACAATAAACACATTGTAGATCCTCCTCCTGTACTATTATGTGTTACTTTATCAGATACTCCTCTACTACTTACCAAAGCACTAGTGTGACCTCCTCCAATTATTGTTAATGCATCTGTTTCGATACACATATTCAGAATTTCAATAGTACCAAAAGCAAATCCTGTTCTTTCAAAAAATGAAGCAGGTCCGTTCCATAGTATGCACTTAGAATTTAGAATAATTGGCCTTAAATCCATCAAAGACTGGATACCAACATCATAAATAGGATATTCTGTGGGTAATTCATCTAACTTCATCGGAACTCTCTCTTCATTTATTTCAACAGCTAAATCGGATGGTAGAATCAATAAATCAAGATATTTTTCGACTAATAATTGCGCTATTTTCCAGGTTTTGTCAAATGAATTCCCCAATGAATTGGTAATGAAATCTTTATTTCTAGTACCTATATCATACCCTTTTGCCCAAATCATCAAATTACCAACTACTCCAACAAATGCTATTTTGTCAATGACGTCCCTTTGTATCAAGTTAAGCGCTACCTTGAGCGAGTCATCGGCCTTAGCGCCACCAAGAATAGCCAAATATGGACGAGGAGGATTATCTATTGCAATTCTTAAATTCGATAATTCGGCCATCATTAGATTACCGGGAATACACGGTAACTTATTTGTGAAGCCTGTAAGTGTAGGAGAGCTGCGATGAGCGGCAGCAAATGCATCTGTTACATACAAATCGGCTACGGAAGAAAGTTTAGAAACTATTTCAGAATTTTCAGTATGTTGCCAATTGTCATATTTCTTACCATATTCTTCATCATGTTTTCTCATATTATCTAAAAATAATATATCACCATTTACCATTTCTCTAATTTTACTTATTGTGGAGTCGTTACAAATATCTGGAATGAAAGTTATGGGACGATTTATTATTTGTGATAACCTATCACTATGTTGTGACATATCTGAAAAATCATCTTTACCTGGTCTTGATTGGTGTGCTAGAATAACAACTTTAGAATTAGAAAGTAATTCTAAAGTTGATTTTATTGTTCTTAATCTAGAGTCATCCAGAAGTGTTTTATCAATCGGATTAAGAGGAGAATTAACGTCTACTCTATACAAGACAGTTTGTCCTTCTAAGTCGTAGGCATCCAGTGAAAGAACGCCCTGCACATGTGAAGCCACGTGAGTCTTACATTTGGCCGTTGTGGAAGATAAGTATACTCAAATAAACAAAAATGCTTTTTGCTTAGGATAATCAAGAATGAGTATGAATTGGGACATGGCACGTTTGAAGGGCCCCGAAAATCAAGATTGGAGAGTACCAGTTTCAGAACTTGAACATAGACAAAATATCTTATCCTCAAGATTATCTGAAGAGGGTATTGAATCTGCTTGGATTGATGATCCTGTTGAATTATATTGGTTGACAGGAGGTAGACAGAATTCTGTTATGCTGATAGGTGCTAAGGACTCTGGAATTGAAAATCGTCATTGGGTTAGACAATCTGTAGAAAGAGCTAGGTTTGAAGCAGGTGGAGATGATGCTCCTCATGTTATAGAAAAACATCCCCGTATGAATGAGTTAGAAAAATCTCTACAAAAATTAGGATGTAAAAAACGCCCCAGTTTATTATTGTCAAAGATACCTTATGAAAGATGGAGTTTTATAAATAATAAATTTGGAAATCTTGCTGGAGAAGCCAAAGATTGTACAAATTTGATTTATAATTTAAGAGAAACGAAATCCAAGTGGGAAATTACCATGCATAAAGAAAGTGGTAAAATAAATCAAAAAATGTTCGAAGCGATTAGAGAAAGGTGTGGTGAAGGAGATAGTGAAATAGGAATTGCAGCAATTGCGGATGAAGTGAGTAGATCTGCAGGTTTTGGAGGAAGAATTAGAATGAGAAAATGGCCAATGGATTGTGATAGGGTCGTAATAGCTACTGGAAAATCAGGTGCAGTTCCTTCATATTTCGATTCAGCGATTGGTGGCCTTGGAACAAGTCCAATATCTTCATTGGGAGCAGGATTTGCTAGAATTAATAAAAATGAGCCAGTCTTAATAGATATTGTGCACTTACATAGAGGTTATGTTTCTGATTGTACTAGAATTTTTAGCAGTGGAAAATTATCTCAAAAATGGATTCAGAGATTAGAAGACATGGAAGAAATTAGTAAAACTGTAGTGAATTGTTTAAGCAATGGAGAAGATTGTTCTAAGGCTTGGGAAGTGGGTTATTTGATGGCTAGCGAAATGGGCTATTCAGATAATCTAATGGGGATGAGGCCGGAACAAGCGAAATTTCTTGGTCATTCAGTAGGTTTAGAATTAGATGAGACTCCTGTAGTAGCAAAAGGTTTTGACAGGCCTCTTGAGTTTGGAGGAACTATGGCAATTGAACCAAAAGTAATCTATAAAGATGGAGCAATAGGTATAGAAGATACATGGGTCAGGACTGAAAATGGCATGGACTGTCTAACTATGGGAAAGAAATTTCCTGCAATAACTGAGTGGTAAAAATGACTAAAGCGAAGAAGATTGCACAAAAAGGATTAGCAAAAATCCTCAGAAATAGAAAAGAGGCGCATGGTAAATTAATTACCGATGAAGATATCCTTAAAGGAGTAGAAGTAAGTGATGCAGGAAATATAGATTTATGGATTTGTCCACCTCATCCTCATTGTCCATGTTGTTTAGATGGATTAATAGAGCTAAGAAATGAGGTTAGTGAACATAAAAATATCCTTGCATGTCATATAGAAATAATCGGAGTTCCTCAATCAGAAAGATGGACAGCAGCAGTAAATGAATGAGATAATTATGCTTTTTTCCCAATATTCTCTTGCCTTTCTTCAACTTCTTTTAATTTGGATTTGATCTTTTTATAAAGCCACCAAACAGAGATAGAAAGACCAACTATAACGATGAGTAAATTTTCGATAAAAATTGGTTCTGTCCAAGTTGACATATTGTAACTCCCATTACAGTGGAGGTATTACATCTATTTCACAAGCACCCTCTGGAACCATACAACAGGACAAGAATCCTCCTTCCTTTACCAAATAATCATCAAGTCCAGGTGGTAATTGCTCAGGATATTGAATTTGACCTTTCTTTAGTCTAACTAGACAAGTCCCACACGTTCCTGAAGTACAATTTGTAGGAATATTTACTCCTGCATTAATGGCCATCTCAACAACAGTAAGGTTAGGGTCTTTTTTGATAATTCCTAATGGTAAATTACCTCTAAAAAATCGTATAATATCTTTTTTTTGTTTCATGAATGATCCTCAACGATCTTCCCATCGTGTCCATCTCCCAGTTTGTTTATTGAAGTATAAACCGGCCTTTTTCATCCATTTATTGAATTTAGTTGCACCAGCCCCAGTAGCAATGATGAATTCTTCTCTATGTTCCTGTGCCTGAATATATCCCTTTGCTGAAATAGTTTGATCTATCCATTCATCGATGCTAATTAATGTACCTGAGAGTGTACTTTCTTCAATTGCTTTTTCTAATTTCTCAGCTGACGCTCCAGTCTTCTTTACATCTCTAGCTATTAAATCTTCAATATTAGATGATTGTTTTTTAATTGGTGGTTTTATTACAGTCAGTCTTGGCTTGATATTAGGATCTAATTTTATCCTAGAGCCATTACTTAGTCTATTTTCTACAGCTTGTGCCATCGGAGAAAGAAACTCTTCTTCGCAATCCCAGCAAATAAATCTAAAATCAGTCATATCATCCAGAATGCTACTACCTCTTGGATCCATTTCGTCACCACAATGTGGACATGCGTGAAGACAAAGTATTGGGGCAATTTTTCTTCTAAAATCAACTATATCCTGAGGAGTGCCGGATAATTCCAACATTTCATGATCTCTTGCAGCTTCTAATCCTCTAGTTTCGAGCTGATCTCTAAGTTTGGATTGTTGTTCGACCTTTGATTCATCATCCAATGTGTTTTCTAATTTAACAATAAGTTCTATAGTCTTACCAAGTCTATTCATAACTAATTTTTTGTTTCTAAAAGATTCTACACGTGCAAGTCTCAATTGTTCCTTCTTTTCTAGTAATTCACCATGAATATCATGTAATTGACGTTTGAAACGCTTTTCATCAATTTTGTCGACTTTTTTAGTAGTACCATCTGACAATACATCCGCCAGATATCTTTGTTTGCTCTGAGAACGTGGGCCAGAAATAACTGCATCAAGAACAGATTTGGCAATTTCTTTTTTTAAACCATAGTTATTGATTAAAGTCTCTGTATCTAAATCCTTTAAATCACCAACTTTAATTCCTCCATCTGAAAGTATTTGTGCAGTACTTTCATCTATACCACGACGTAATAATGCTAGATAAGTATCTTTTTTTGCCATGCCAACCCCTCGGTTTGGGCGACCTTATAGTAGTTCGCCGCACCCTCCGCACCATGGGTTCATCTATCAAGGCGTGGTAAGAATGAGTCTAAAAATGCACTAATTTGAGGATATTGTATTAGTCAAGATAACCCAATGCTCAGGTTCAAGATCTTCTGGACGAAGGTTTGGCCAATCTTCGGGTAAATTATCAACAACTTTACTGAAAACATTTAGAATAGCGTTATTCCATTTTTCTTTATGCCATCCCTTCACTCTATTCAATCTCTTCGGGGACTTAGAAAGTGAAGTACGTATTTTTCTTCTTCTATTTAAAAAACAATGTTTTACTATTATTCTGAATAATTTTCTATTGATGATTGATAATTTTTCTCTTTCTTTTGGCAACAATGTCACCAATCTTGAATTTACTCTGGGTGCAGGACTAAAACAATTAGAAGGAACTTTTCTATCTAGATAAACGTCAAAATCTAGCCACAGTGACATTCCTAATGGGCCACGTGTATCATATCTCTTCATTGCCATTCTTTCAGCGAATTCGTCTTGTACGAGTAATATAATAATCGATATTGGATTAATCAGGTGATGATTTTGAATTTTTTCTAATACTGGACTGGAAATTTGATAAGGTAAATTGGATATTAAATGAGTAATGTCACTTGGCCAATTTCCGATCAATGCATCTTGATTATTCAATACTAATCTATCTTCTACATTTGGAAAAACTCTTTTTAAGTGAGAAACTGTTTCATTATCTATCTCTAAAGCGGTCAATCTAGCATTAGATCGTAATAATTCTAGAGTCAATGATCCAGGGCCAGGACCTATTTCTAATATATGAGATTGGGGGGATATTGGTTTTTTGAATTCTGTGGCTATTTCTATAGATCGTAAAATAATTTTTTCATCAACCAAAAAATGCTGACCTAATGATTTCTGAGGCTTTATCCTATCACGCAATAAGTCTACAAGAAGGCGAGCATCTAGATCATTGAATTGTGTCATAAATCATACGCCGGTTCGAAGTAATAAATCAAGTAAACGTGGCACCTGAATTGAATCTTCCATCTCGATCACATATCTTTCTGCAAGTAGTTTGACAGAATCAATGGAGCATTTTTCATCTATATCATCAAAATTTTCCCATCCAATCATGCCTCTAGATTGTACCATTTGTTGAGCCTTGGATTTACCAATAGATGGCAATAGTTGAAAAGAATGAACTTTTAATGAAATATTATTTGCCCTATTGTAAAAACTTAGATGATTATCTGGAGTATTCCTTATTTCATTCATTATTGCTTCAACTAATTCAGATTGAGTTGTTGATGAGATATCTTTGTAACGGATTTCAGATATTGGCCCAATTTTTTCAGAAGGTAAATCTATAATTTCGCCACTAGATACTGTATCATCATTAAGTCTAGCCTTTACTAAATACAAGGAAGGCGATGTAATCGCCTCAACTTCATTTCCAAAAGGTCTTTTTTCTAATATATCTAAAATTCTAATACTATTTTCTGAATGGAAAACGTCCTCTGCTGGGTCGGATTGTTTCCTAGGTAGCATATCTATCACATCTGTCTGAAGGGTTCTACCTCATGAATATGAGCATTAATATTCGATATTATTTACATTTTATAAAACATGTTGCTTGATTGTGTCGATTAATGCTTCAATTTCTGAAGTATCCATTGCTATTCTTTTACTTGCAATTACAACTCTAATATCTGCAACGGACATAGGACATAATTCTGCTATCTTCGCTGCGATTTCAGGGTATTGAATTAATTTTTCGTTTTTCATTAATTCTTCATAAAGCTCTTTGAAAACTTTGGACTCTGTCTTAAGATTCCCTGTAGGATGGCCTTGTCCACTAGCAGCCCATTCTGCATGCTGTAAAGCCATTGTTTGCTCGTAAGATAGTTCCCCGCGTCTCTTTTGTGCATCTAGTAGTAAGTCTCTTACTGTAGCAACATCAACAAATTCTTCTTCTGACATAATTATCCCTCAATTGGCCTTAGATGTTCTGGTCTGGCGACGACAGTTTTTTTCATATTACCGTCTTTTACACTAACGACATAAGCTCTTCCCTGAACGCCAGTAATGACTCCAGTTTTTCCTTGGAATCTGCGATGTGGCATGCCCCCTTGTTGTGCGCCATCTAAGACTATGGCAACTTTATCTCCTTCTTCATAAGGATGCATGATGCGATTAATAAAAATACGTCCTTTATCTCTCTTATTCTTCCTTAGTATACTACGAGTGCCTTGACGTAAACCATGTGTGCGAGTAACCATAATATCACCAAACGACCAAGGTCGTGGAAACGGGCGACCTACCGCGTATTATTAAGGACTCGGATTTGATAAGGCTTCAATTATCCTTATTTTCTTCATCATCATGTATTTGATTAACATCAAGCCACAAAATTTCACATTCAACACCAAGTTTTTCAGAAACAGAGGGTTTTGTCCTACCTTCATCAGAATGTACTAATTCTTTGATGTAAGTTCCTGCCTCTGCACGAATACTGAATTGGATTTCATTTCCATCAATTAGTATATTATTTATTTCAATAATTTTTCTCTTTCTTATTTTATCTGCCCTTCTATGTGAAACTCTTCTAGGCGTTTCTTGATCTAATTCTATACCGGATAAATCTGAAATGGATTTTATTATAATCTCCTCTTCAATCTTTTCCGATATTTTGAATCTTATTGTGTATGACTTATCAGATCGAGAGTTCTTGATTTGGGCTATCAGTGATCTTTCAGTTTTCTTTAGATTATCGATTTCTATCTTACCAGCAGCATTTTTATTTATTTCATTGACAATTTCTGCCATCTCTGGTAATCTATTCATTGGCTTTTTTATTTCTATTACAAATGGACGTCCAGTACCTAACATTCGGACATCTATATCTTCTCTTCCCATCCCATGAAAACTGGTATCCTTGGCATTTAGAGTATGCCTTAATGGCTCTCCAATTAGATCTTGTACTGAGTCAATGTACTGAAGTCCTGTTCCTTGGCAAGATTCGCAGCCATTATATCTACCTTTGCAAGCTCTACAAGGCCAGCGGGTTTGAGGTATTTCTCGACTTAGTTTTTTATATCTACCATAAAAGTAAATTGGCCTAATATCAACATCAACTCTGAGTGTCAATCCATCAACGAGAACCATGATATCAGGTCTATCTTTTACAAAATTGATATCTGTTCCCAAATTATGATTAATTTTATTTTGAATGGCTAAAACCATTGAATTTTTCAGGGGCATAGATTGGGATGCCCCATGTCTAGATGTGATTTCATGTGAATCTTGAATTAGATCCTTCGGCAGATGAATGCCTATCTGTATCGTAGAATATTCTAAATTATCTATTTTCTCAATTATTCTCTCAACGATATTATCTACATCATCGAATAAGTTCTCACATAGTGGACATAATAGCTCATCAAAAGAGGATTCTAAAGAAATATCTCTAGTATATGCTTCATTTCTAATTTGTGCACCTGACATCTCTCTTTTACCAGAAACGCGTTGGAGACAGTGATTGCATGTCCCAATTTTTATCATATGAGCTATTCCTAATGGAGTTGGACAAGGTGGCGAATTCCAGTCTATTGTTTTACCTTCAAATTCAAAATCATCTCCATCAAACCATTCTTCTTCTGTATTTTGTTGTTCAGCAATTTCTTCATTATCAAAATCAGCGGAAGCTGATGAATAGCCAGCATTAGAGAATTGATGCCAATCATCTCCTTCTTTTTCGGAATCCTTTGGACTACTTTTAGTCATAAAATCACCTATCGAGAACGGTGCTAACCAATTCTTCGATATCCTATGGCAGAGTCTTTCACATTTGACTTCTTCGCAATATCAAATTTTAGTTCCTAAGTCCTCGGAAATATTCCTAAGATGAGAAAATGAGTGTATTCCACTGCTACATCCACTTGGCCAAATCATAGTTATTCCATAATGTCCTACTGGCTCAACCATGGGCTTTTCTATTACCAATCTGGATACTTCTTCATGAAATTCTATTCTTCTTTGCTCATTTTCTTGTCTTGGTTTACATTTTGCGCATTGGCATCGGGTGCGTATGGCGAGATACCCTACTCTGAAAGATTCTCCATCACTAAATCTTAGAATACATGATTCTTCTCCTCTTTCAATTTCTGTAAGAGTGAGGGGTTCTGCCATGTTGTTGGCTGTGCATACTCATCTTCAATGTGTGCTTTGACTTTGAATATTTCAGACATAGAGAATGAAAGATATTTATAATTGAAATATTCTTGACTAGTCTATGAGAATGCCGTTAGAAGATGATGGTTGGCAACGTGTTATGAAATCAATAAAACTCAAAATGGGTAAAAAGAAAATGAAGAATATAGGCCTTCGTAGTATAATGATATTTAGAGATGAACAAGGAGTTAGAGCTACAGATGCCTTGTGCAGGCATATGGCTTGGCCATTACCTTATGGAGGTAAAATCAAAGACGATTGTGTAACATGTCCGCTACATCAGACTCGATACGATCTAACATCTGGAGAGGTGAAAGAATGGTCTCCATTTCCATTAATTCCAAAATATGGTAAGATCGTTGGTAAGCTTCGTAGACCAAGTCCCCTCGCCAT
>QQRX01000086.1:0-1551 GCA_003602595.1 Candidatus Poseidoniales archaeon
GGAGATACCAGAAAGTATGTCCCAGAAGGAATTGAGGGAAGAGTACCTGCAAGAGGCCCAGTAGAGAATGTCATTTATCAATTAATAGGGGGTTTAAGATCATCCATGGGCTACACAGGCAATTCAAATATAAAAAATATGAAAGAGAAATGTGATTTTGTCAAAATTACAAATGCAGGTTTATCTGAGAGTCATGTACATGATGTAGAAATAACTAGAGAAGCCCCCAATTACAGAAGATGATGAGTATGGAAAATGTAATCTTTGGAGGAGGTTGCTTTTGGTGTACCGAGGGAGTCATGAATGGCCTGAAAGGAGTTTTAGAAGTATTGCCTGGATATTGTGGAGGGCATTTAGAAAATCCAACTTATGAGCAAGTATGTGGGAAAAAAACTGGCCATGCAGAAGTAGTAAAAGTGACTTATGATCCAAAAATAATTAATTTTAAGACAATTTTGGAAATTTTTTTTACATCTCATGATCCAACTCAATTAAATCGGCAAGGTAACGATGTTGGGCCACAATACAGAAGTATTGTATTTTATAATAATGAAGAAGAAAGGGAAATCATAGATTCAGTTATTGTGGATTTTAATGATTATTATGATAGTGAGATTGTTACAGAAATTGTTCCAAAAATGAAATTTTATGTTGCTGAGAAGTATCATCATGACTACTATGAAAGAAATCCATCACAACCTTATTGTGCCATGATTATATCTCCAAAGATAATCAAAGTAAGGAGAAAATATTCAGATTTATACAATATCGACAATTAAAAAATGAAAAAGATAATATCATCATAAAAAGATGAATAAAAGAGGTTTTTTGGCGTAACATTCAACAATCAAAAAAAAATCAAATAGTCATGGGACCTAACCAGAAGCAGGATGAAAGTCCCGTCGATAGGGCATGGGCAATACATGCTGCGATAATCGGTTTGAATACAGGTAACCTATTATTCAGAGGATTGGAGCTTGATCCTGAAAATCCGGGATTAATTACTGTAGCCTGTTTGTCATTGCTGGCCGTTGCTTTACCTTTTCAAGCGGTTTTTTTCTTGATAAATTCATATATTCAAGACTCTACAAATGTGCATGAGATAGAATATAGAATGCTATTAAGAATATCTCTGATTTGTCAAACAGTATCATATTTGTCACTAATTGGCATAGCAGTATTGATGTTTGAAACTCATTTATATATTGGACTATCATTTACTTTCGGCTCAGTTGTTGCATTTTTTCTTGTTAGATCGGCGCTTGCACAGGTAGATATATTATCGAAATTGTGATGATGTTAATTCTTTAGGTCTCAGAATATTTTCCAATTTCCAAGATTTATTTTCCTTAACTAATAATGCCGCAGAGGCAGTCGGCATGCGATGCCATTCTCCAATTAAATAATTTATTAATAGTTCAGAACCTGGATTATGTCCCAAAAACATTGTTGTTTTATTATTTTCTATATGCCCTAATTGAATGATTAATTCTTCTAATGGCGCATGATAAATAGAAGGTTTAATTTCAATTTTTACCTTTTCCTCATCCA
>QQRX01000086.1:1629-4893 GCA_003602595.1 Candidatus Poseidoniales archaeon
AAAGGGCTTGATAAATTCTAGGTGCATCCTTTCGCCCTCTTTGATTAAGGGGACGATCGTGGTCGTTAAGACTTGAATCTGCCCAACTACTCTTTGCATGCCTCATAATAATCAGTCTTGTAGACAGTATTATTCCTCCTCTATATGATTAAAATTAGGTTCTCTTTTTTCCATGAAGGCTGAAACTCCTTCGGCAAAATCATCAGTTAGAGAAGCGGACAATATTAGGGCTCGTTCAAATTCTAATTGTGTTTCAAAAAACGTCGAGGTTGAAGCATCCAAAAGTTGCTTAGTAGAACGACGACTAAGAAAGGCCCATTTTCCCCATTCCTTAGCTATTTCTAAAGATCTGGATATTATCTCTTCTTCGTCGCATATCTCATCTATTGCGCCATTATCTAATGCTAATTGACTATTCCATATTTCATTATTAAAAAAGAATTTTTTTGCTTTCTGAGGTCCAATCAATCTAGGAAGAAGCCAAGTTGTCCCTCCATCTGGAGACAATCCCAAAGAGAAAAAGGATGCAGCGAACTTAGCCCTAGGTGATGAAATTCTATAATCCATAGCCAGAGCTAGCCCTAGCCCTCCTCCTGCAGCAGCACCATTTATTGCAGCGATAAAAACTGTAGAAGAGGTACGAATTTTAATTAATAAGGAATGTAGAGATGCAGTCATGTCTCCTATCATTTGACTTATTTCTCCGGAGTCGATTGCGTCAGCAAACTCATTAATTGGCCCACCTGCACTAAAGAATTTACCATTCCCAGTCAATATAATTGACGAGCATGTAACATCTTCCATGAGATTTTCAATAGTTTTTTTGAAAACATCAAAATTAGATTTAGTGAAAGTATTCTTCGCTGCTTCGGGCGAAAGGGTTACCAAAGCAACTCCTCCCTCATGTCTGTCAACTGTTAAGACCATGGTGTAGCGAGAGGTGTTTTCTTTTTCAAATGCATGAATATGATAAGAAGTGACGTTTTCGAAGCACCATGCATGACCGCGAAGAATTATATGTCAATGGAAAATGGGCAAAGGCAACGGGTACTGAGAAAATTAAAGTTATTAATCCTTCAACTGAAGAAATTATTGGAACTATCCCAGTAGGAAATCTAGAGGAGGTAGATTATGCTATCGAATCTGCAAGGGAAGCTTTCAATTATTGGTCAAAAAGTAAAATTGGAGATAGGATAGAAATTTTAAATTCATTGGCAGCATCACTTAAAGAGCGAAGTGAAGAGATAGCCCAAATAATAACCTCAGAAGTGGGGACTCCAATTGGCTATTCACGTACAGCTATGGTTGGCACTCCAAGGGTAGTTGCACGTTCATATGCTAAAATATTAGAAACATTTCAATGGGAAGAAGAGGTTAGAAATTCATTAATTGTAAAAGAACCAATTGGTGTTTGTGCTTTTATAACTCCTTGGAATTTTCCATTACATCAAATAATTGGCAAGGTTGCTCCTGCAATAGCAGCCGGCTGTACAATGATATTAAAACCCTCAAAAGAAGCTCCATTAAGTGCATTTATTCTTGCCGAAATACTTGATGAAATTGGCCTTCCGAAAGGAGTATTCAATCTGGTAACAGGACACGGGTCTGAAATTGGAGAATATCTATCTGCACATTCTGATATTGATATGGTATCTTTTACCGGCTCTACTGGAGCAGGTATTGCTGTTAGTCATGCTGCTGCTAATACTGTAAAGAGAGTTACTTTAGAATTAGGAGGAAAAAGTGCCAATGTCGCCTTAGAAGATGCAGATCCAATTTTAGTTGGTAAAAAAGCCATACAAGCTTGCCATCAAAACAGTGGACAAACTTGTTCTGCCCTTACAAGATTGATTATACCAAAGAGCATGGAAGAAGAAGTTTGCAGAGTAGTTACTGAAAGAAATGAGAAATACAAAGTCGGCGATCCCTTGGATGAAGAAACTCGTTGTGGGCCAATGGTCAGTGAGAAACAAAAAATTAGTGTAATGAATTACATACAAAAAGGAATAGATGAGGGAGCTACTTTATTATCAGGAGGAGTTGGTATGCCTGATAAATTAACAAAAGGTTTTTTTGTAAAACCTACAGTTTTCAAAGACGTTACTCCAGAAATGACAATTTGGAAGGAGGAGATTTTTGGACCAGTTCTTGTAATTACAACATATGAAGATGAAAGAGAGGCTTTGGATTTAGCAAATGATTCAATTTATGGACTATCCGGAGGAGTTTGGTCGAAAGATGAAGAGAGAGCGATTAAATTTGCAAGAAACATGAGAACTGGTCAAATTAGCATCAATGGAGGTTTCTTTAATGTTAGTGCTCCCTTTGGTGGATTTAAGGCGTCAGGAAATGGACGAGAACTTGGAATCCATGGACTTGAAGAATTTTTAGAAATAAAATCAATCCAGAGGTAGGATATTAATTGATTATTTTCCAAGCCATAAGGCGTCTTTTCTTTGTAAAAATGCTTTTACTCCAATTTCTTTATCTTCAGTATCAAATAATGCAACAAATTCTGATCTTTCAGTTAGTATGCCTTCAGAAAAAGGTAAGTCTAGAGAAGCCCTAATAGTTCTCTTTGCTACCTTTATGGTATGAGGAGATTTTCTCGCTATTTTCTTAGCAAATGAAATAGTTGAGTTTTCTAAATCTTCAGATTTATGAACTGCATTAATTAGTCCTATTCTCAAAGCTTCTTCAGCTCCTATCATATTTCCACTCAGAATTATTTCCATGGCCTTACCATAACCCAATAATCTGCATAATCTTTGAGTTCCTCCCCCTCCGGGTATCAAACCAAGATTGATTTCAGGTTGACCGAAATTTGACCTTTCAGAAGCGAATCTTATATCACAAGAGAGTGCTAATTCTGTCCCACCTCCAAGTGCAAAACCATCAACCATTGCTATAGTGGGTTTAGAAAGATTCCAGACTGCTTCCCATGCATTATCTTCAAAAAATGGCCTCACATCATCTGAATTTTTATTTTCAAATTCTGAAATATCTGCTCCAGCTGCAAAGGAAGGGGGTTTGCTTTTTTGCCCTTCCTCAATCAAAAGAGGAGATGCTCCTCGGATAATGATAACTCTGACATTATCATCTGATTCGGCCCTGATACATTGCTTTTTTATTTCTTCATGAATTTTATTATTAAGAGCATTTAGCTTATTTGGCCGATTAAGAGTCCAAATGGTAATTATTCCTCCTTTTGGACTTGCTTCCTCAACAGGTATATCATCAACTAACAATACTTCTTCCATATAC
>QQRX01000087.1:0-12762 GCA_003602595.1 Candidatus Poseidoniales archaeon
TAGAAATTTCAGATTCATTGGTTTTAGGTAATTTATATGATGCCATAACACCATTAAAAGCATTACAATCATTTTCAGCTAATTCAATAGAATTTAATATTCCATTATCACAAATTTCTATTAGATTATTACTTATTTCATGGCCTTCTATCCATTTTTCTGAACCAATAGTCAATCGAGATACCATGGAAACCAATGAATAAGAGTGGCCTAATACAAGAGCCGCTACTGCACCTCCTCCAGGCGTTGCATTCTTTGAAGCAATATCATTTAGTACTGAAATATAACCCTCATTCATTTTCTAACCTCCTATTTTTTAATATAGTCCATTCTATAATATTATTTTCGGGAATGAACTTATCTATAACATCTAGTTTCAATCCTTTGATTGCTATTTCTATTAATTCTTTTTCCGAAGAGTCATTATCGTTCGATGAATAATATTTTCCTGCATCTAAAAATGCATCCAAAGGACCAAGACCAACAAGTTCAGAAGATATCACTTTCAAATCTAATTTTTTAGCTTCTAAATTTATAGATTCCATAACATGATGAAATCCTGTAATGTTGTAATTAAGTAAATTCATGGATACTTGTGCTGTGTCATCGTCGAACATCCATCCAGCAGCTTGAAGGGATTTAAACCGCCCTGGTTCTCTCAATGGCTTACCATCATCATCAAGTATTTTGTTACCTTTATCGTCCTTCTTTAGTACACCACTTGTCCTTATTTTCCCCGCTATTATGTTTGCAAGACTTTTATCATTTGTATCTAAATTAACATTAAAAGCGATTAACATATTTCTTGAACCTGTAGCAGTTACACCAGATTTTTTATTAAATTCAGGTTTTCCAAAATCTGGCATCCATTTTTTTTGTTTAATTTTTTCTGAAAATCCTTCAAACTCTCCTCTACGTATATTAGGTAAACTTATTCTTTCCAAACTAGTTGCTGATTCTCCATAAAGGTAAACTGGTACATTACATTCTGAACTTATTATTTCCGCATATTTCTTAGCAATTTCAGTACAAAGTTCCATTGTTGCATTAGCTAATGGAATAAAAGGTACAACATCCACTGCACCCATTCTTGCATGTTCTCCTGAGTGAGTTTGCATATCTATTAATTCAAATGCTACTTTAGAGGACTTGACAGCAGCCATTAATATTGAATTTGGATCACCAACCATTGTGATTACTGTTCTGTTAAAATCATGTCCTATATCAATATCTAAAAGTGTAATGTTTGGAGTAGATAGAATGGCCTCTTTAATCGCCTCAATTGTTTTTATATTTCTACCTTCACTGAAATTTGGTACACATTCTATTAACACATCATCCATGTTACTCCGGACATTTACTTAATGAAGAGGATTATGATTATCTGTACAGGTTTTCTGTACTGTTTACTGGACTTTCATTTTTCTTTTTATTTATTATTTCTATAGATTTAATGATATCGGATTTGTTGACTTTATTTCTATTATCCGAAATCGCACTCATAGCTGCTTCAACAATTACAGATTTTAATTCAGCCCCACTGAAACCATCTGTCTTGTTAGAAATAAAATTTAAATCTACATTTTTGGATAACGGTGTATTTTTGGTGTGAACATTCAAGATACTTACTCTAGCATTTTTATCTGGTAATGGTAATGTAACAATTCTATCAAAACGCCCAGAACGTAATAATGCTGCATCTAATAATTCTGGCCTATTAGTTGCAGCGATAATTTTTACATTTTTTACTGATTCAAAACCGTCCATTTCAGCAAGTAGTTGCATCAATGTCCTTTGAACTTCCCGATCTCCAGAAGTAGTCGAATCTAATCTTTTTGATCCAATAGAATCAATTTCATCGATAAAAATTATTGAAGGGGCTCTTTGGCTCGCTAAATCAAAAAGCTCCCGTACCATTCTACCACCTTCTCCAATATATTTTTGTGCTAGTTCAGAACCTACAATGCCAAGAAACGTAGCATTTGTTGATGATGCAACTGCTTTTGCTAGCAACGTCTTTCCAGTTCCAGGAGGTCCAGCAAGAAGAACACCTTTTGGAGATTCTATACCAAATTTATCGAATGCTGCTGGATTTTCTATTGGAAGTTCTATTGCTTGACGGATTTGTTTTATTTGTTCACTTAAACCACCAACATCTTCAAAACTAACATCTGGTGATTCAATAATTTCTGCGCTTGATACTAAGGGATCCCAAGCATCATTGAGAACATCAATTATGGATAAATTATCTTGGTTTAATGCAACCCTTGCTCCTGGTATCAATTTATTATAATCAACATGTGTGTTGATAGAAACAAAAAAAACAGTACCATTGGAACTACGTACAATAGCATTGTCATTAATTCTATCTTGTAAATGTCCAACCACGAATGGTGGGGCATGTAGGTTAGATAACTCTTCTTCGAGCCTATTGGCTCGTTTTTTCAATCTAGAACATTCATTTTCTAAAAATATCTTATCTGTTAATAATTGTTGAGCTTTCTCAGATAATAATAAAAACTCCTTCTTAATATCCTTTATCGAATCTGAATTATTATCATTGATTGGGATATCATTTTTTATGAATCCAGACTTATCAACTTCACTACTCATATTTGTACTAAGCCATCATAGTTTATGATATCTGCGAAGGAATGATGAATATGGCATGCCTGCGGTGTTGTATGGGTGTATGTGAGTTATGTGGGAACGAGAGAGTTTCTACAAAAAAAACACGTACTACAACCACAATAATTGATTGTTGTAATAAGTGTTCAGAATCCTTAGGACTGTCTCAAATAAATGAAAAGAAATATAGTTCAAACATTATTACCAAACCTTTAATTTCAAAAAGTAAAAATTTTTTAGTAGGTACCGAAACCGAGGAATTAATACCTAATTTTCATATTAAAATTCGTAAAGAAAGAGAAATAAGGGGTTGGAATATAGAAAAGTTAGCTATGAAAACCAATGAAAAAGTCAACACAATACAAAAAGTAGAAAATGGTAACAGAGTAACTGATGCCACTATTAAAAAAATTTCCAAAGCATTAGATATAAATTTATATTCTTCAATTACGCCTCAAAATGAAAGAATTGTTAAATCCAAAGAAATGAAAGAAATGACTATGGCTGATGCTAATATTACTCAAAATAATAACATTTCGAAACAAAAAAATATCAAGAGAAAGATGAGAAGATTAGGAGTTTCTCGTACAGGCGGTAGGAAGAGAAAGAAGGATTGAGATGGAGTTCGTACCTTTACATATAATTCATCTAAATCAAGATGATCCAAAAAAATGTACTGCAAAGAAAATGGAAAAATATGAAAATGCTATCGTGCATAACAGAATTTCCAAATCACCAAAAAGAGGTTTCTTGTTAAATCCAAGGAGTAATAACTTATTAGGTCCTGATGACAAAAGAATGATTGATTTAGGGGCTTCTTTAGTGGCATTAGATTGTTCATGGAAACAAATAGATGCCTCACTAGATAGTATTGAAATGAACACAAAATTAGTTAGCAAATCACTACCATTAGTTTTAGCGGCAAATGAGATTTCGTGGGGAAAACCTGGTCGATTATCTACAGTAGAGGCTTTTGCAATTTCACTATGGATTTTAGGTAAAGAAAGGCAAGCTAAAAAAATACTTCAGCCTTTCAGATTTGGTCAACAATTTTTAGAATTGAATAAAGAACCATTAGTGGCTTATTCTAGTGCTAAGAGTAACGAAGAATTAGAGAAATTGCAATGGGATTTCTTCAATAAATCACTATTACCTAACTAAAGAACCTGTAGAAATGTCTCCTTCTGGTGTTAATAATTTGACGTTACCATTACCATCATCAGCTGCTAACAACATTCCTTCGGAAATTACGCCACGTAATTTTCGAGGTTCTAGATTGGCCACATAGACTACATTCATGCCCTCTAATTTTTCTTTTTCATATATTCCCTTAAGTCCAGCACATATTGTTCTTGTACTTTCTGGAGTATCTTGTAATTCGATTACCCACAATTTGTCTGCATTAGGATGTTCATTGACTGAGATAATTTTTCCCGTCTTCATTTCAACTTTCATAAAATCTTCAAATTGGATATATTCACTTCCCTTGTCCTCCGCACCCGTCTTTACTTCATTATGATATTCATTTGCTATCTTATCCTCTCTTTCCATTATTTCTTTCAAATCTAGTTTTTTGAAAAGAGCTGTGGGCCTTTCTTCATTCCATGTCATTTCAGGTTCAAATAATATGGCATCTTGCCAGTGTACCTTATCAATATTAGAATATTCTCCTAACATTTTCCATAATCGTTCACTTTGAAAAGGCATAAATGGGCGAGTCAAAATAGCCAAACTTCTTGTTATTCTCCATGCTAAAGCTAATCCTGATAATGAAATATTTTTTTCGTCACTTTCCTCAGAATTGATATATTTCCAAGGGGCGCTTTGTTGTAATAATATATTTCCTTTTTGAGAAATAGTCATAATGTATCTCAATCCTTCTTTGAATCGTTGTCTATCCAATGATATTGTGGCTTTGGAGTGTAATTCCTTAATTTCCTTAATCAAATCTTCATGTTTGTCGAGCATATCATATTCAGATAAAGGATTTCTACCAGTTTTAGATTCTAATCTATGTGTAAGCGTTAAAACTCTATTTACGAAATTGCCATAATTGCCAATTAATTCATTGTTAACTCTATCAACAAACTCATCCCATCGGAAATCTGTATCATGAGTTTCAGGCATATTTATCGATAAATAGTACCTCAAAGTATCAGGATCATAGGTTTCTAAGAAATTTGGTAACCAAACAGCATGCTTTCTACTTTTACTAAATTGCCCTCCTTGTAACATTAAGTATTCATTTGAAGCAACATTATTTTCTAATATAATATCACCTGATACAATGTTACTTTTTACCGGAGTCTTAGAGTTGGCTGAATTCAAAGCCATTATTATTGCAGGCCAGATTATAGTATGGAATGGGATGTTATCTTTACCCATAAAATAAATGTGTTTTTGATTTACATTAGAATCATAAATTAACCAATCTTTCCATGCATCTTTACCTCTATCATGACCAGATATATCGGCATATCTTTCCGCCCAAATTTTAGCACAAGTGAAATATCCTTGAACCGCTTCAAACCATACATAAACTCTTTTTTCTGACCATTTATCATCATCTAAAGGTAATTCAATGCCCCAATCTATATCTCTTGTTACTGCTCTTGATCTAAGGCCCATATTTAACCAATTTTTTGTCATAGAACGAACATTAGGTTTCCATATTTTGGCCCTTTCAGATGCATGTTTTTCTAATGAATTTTGAAACATATCTAATCTAAAGAATAAATGATCTGTATCTCTAATTTCAATTTTAGCATCTGGATTCATTTTAGACCGAGGATTAACTAATTCGTTAGAGTCATAAGTTATTCCACATTCATCGCATTGGTCACCTCGAGCCTTATCAGAGCCACAACTAGGACACTCACCTTCTACATATCTATCAGGAAGAAATTTAATCTTACCATCTGCAGATATAGAACAATATTGCTGCATGGTTTTTTCTTCTAAGAAACCAGTCTCCATCAATAATTTGAAAACATCATTCACAATCTCTTTGTGTCTAAAATCCGTTGTACGATTATAGAGCGCGCCACCAAATTCTATTCCTCTAGGGTCTATGTTATCTCCCCATGAACAGCCTAGATTAATTAATGCTTCAGAGTTTATTTTATGATATCGATCTACTATTTCTTGAGGAGAAACTCCTTCTTCTTCGGCACTCACTGTTATTGGAGTTCCGTGTTCATCAGAACCACTGCACATCAGCACCTTATTTCCCTTCGAACGTTCAAATTTATATTGAATATCTGCAGGTAAACAATTACCCGCAACATGACCTAAATGTAGTGGCCCATTGGCATAAGGCCATGCCATAAAAATAGTTATGTAATCCATTTTCCTCTCCTTTATGGCCCTGCCAAAAGTTAGATATTTATGTCATGTTCGGTTCGGAAGGTAAGGAGCCCCCCTCGTGAATCTACAATTTTTTCAAGATATTACGATTAATAATACACTCTAGAGGCAACAAAATTGACAGATTATACACTTATTATACTATATTCCTCACTAGCATTGGGAGCTTCATTTTTATGTAGTATCCTAGAAGCAGTTTTGCTCTCGACAACACATAGCCATATTATTGCATTAAAAGATACACACCCAAAAATTAGTAAAGGATGGGCACAATACAAAGAAGATCCTGAAAGGCCATTAACTGCTATATTGACTCTTAATACTATAGCTCATACTGTAGGGGCTCTCGGAGTAGGCTCTGAAATTGAAAATAACTTTGAGGGAGAATATGTAGTTGCAGTTTCAGCTGCTATCTTAACATTAGCAATTTTACTACTAAGTGAGATCTTACCAAAAACAATTGGGGCTTTATATTGGAGAAAGTTAACAATACCCTCATATAATATTTTAAGAGTAATGATGGTTACTTTAGTCATTATCATAAAACCTATAGAATGGATTAGGAAATTATTACCTGAGGCTCATCAAGAAACTGTAACTAGAACTGAACTCTCAGTAATGGCAGATATTGCAGAAGAGTCAGATGTCATAGAAGAAGATGAAGAAATGGTAATACAAAATCTACTAAAATTAAGAGAGATATCTGTCGGTAGTGTGATGACTCCTAGAGTAGTAATGAATACTGTCTCTCATGATGAAACCATCAGTGATGTACTTGAAAGAATACCTATAATGATTAATGGAAGGATGCCCATTACAGGAGAAAATATAGATGATATTAGTGGATTTGTATTACGTAACGAAATTCTAAGAAAAGCTGCTAATGACGAACACAAAATACTAATGAGTGATATCTCTAGAGATATTAAATCATGTAGAAAAGAAGATTCTGTTGACAAAGCATTGGATATTTTATTAGAAAACAAAGTTCAAATAATGATAGTTAAAGATGAATTCGGAGGGACTTCAGGAATTATTACCATGGAAGATATTATTGAGACACTACTAGGTGTGGAAATAGTAGATGAACATGATCAACAAGCAATAAATGAAGGAGTTCATCATGAAGATATGAGAGAATTGGCCAAAATCAGATTCGATAATGAGTCAGAATAATAGAATATCAAAAAGGTGTTCTGATACCAATTGCCCTGACAATACACCAACCTTCTCTTGCCTCCCAGATAGCAAATAATCCTCCGATAATAGAAAATATTCCCATTAGTAATATTTCTTCTGAGAGGAATATATTGAGATTAAACAAAGAGATTATAACGATTCCAGATATAACGGAGAACATACCAATAGTAAAGCGAAACAATTTCCCTTTAGCGTCTATGTTGCATTTTCTCTCCATAAAACTCCCTTGTTTATCTGATATATGAATGACTGTTTATTTAATTTTATTATTTTGGGGGTTTTAGTATAGAATATGCCGCAAAAAAAGCCCAAATAGCACCTAATACAGCAAAAGGCCATTCTCCTGTAATATATGCTCTGACAGTAAGTAAAGACTCACCAATCAACATTAGTAGTAGGTAAGTCAAAGAACGACTTGATACAATCCCTCTAGATTCACTAGAGAAGGCAACCAAAACTAATAACATACCTAAATATGCTCCCATCATCGTTATATCCATATTAATATCAGACTAATTGGCTAACCAATTACATATAGATATAACTGTGAGTATAAATTTTGAAAAAATTAAGATCTATGTGGGAGGCGAGGAGAGGCCAATTTCCTCCATAAAGGAGGTATCAAACAAGGCCACCAACATGCATAATATCCGGCAGGTAATTCCGGTGCGTCTGGATGTGGCTGTAATTTCCAAAAAGGAGTACTGGCCTTCAAGTGGTGATCAGAATGACGAGTTAATTCTAGTAATGACCACCGAGACCAACGTGCTTCAGTGTTCCATGAATGCATTTGTGTTTGACGTTCATCAACGTTTCTTCTTAAACCCCAATGTCTTATGTAATTGACATATTCTAACGTCAGTATAGCAATTATAGATGCTAAGAACCAACCGAAAACAATGGTTGAGCCGTTTGTAAGGCCGAAAAATAAGATCATAGTTACAAATATTTGCAAGAATAAACCCTGATATGATGGATTATTGAATCCATATCTGCCCTTTGATCGGTGAACATTTACAGAGGACATAAATTGACCTGGTATTGTATGCAACCAAAACTTCCATACATTTTCTTCTTCTTTTGCACTTGCAGAATCTTTTTCTGTTGCTACCCATCTGTGATGATTATGATTATGTTCGGTAGTGAAATGAGGATAATGCACACTAAATAGAAGGAAACGAGCAAGAAGCCATCCCGGGCTCTTTGGTTTCTTATGTCCCAGTTCATGCGCTGTTACTATGGCAGACGCACCTGAAACTAATCCGGTAGATAATGAAGCTGTTATCAACCATCTATTGATATCAGATTGTTGACTGGAAAAATAAAAAAATGTACTAATTACTACTATGTGCATGATTCCATGAACCCATAAAAGGACCTCAAATGGCAATCCTGATTCTCTTGGAGGACGAGGTTTTGAAGATTTACCAAAAAAGATATCTAAAAATGGACATATAATCCATATAAAGATGACTCCCATAGATGTGTAAATTCCTCCAATAACATTGCCAATTATTACTAATATAGGACTAATTAATCCTAAGAGATGTACAATCCAGGGTTCTGGTTTGAGTTCTGTATGAACGTCCATGGCACTTCGAATGTATCAAATCACTTAGCAGTTATGTAATTATATCATATCCAGATATCATTTTCTGCAGTTAAGTCGGTATCTCTATTACCTGTATTTTTTGTTCCTTTGGGTTCTATCAACATGACATGACATTCTGTTTCTGCTGATGGCATATGATCTACTCCTCTAGGTACAACAAATAGGTCGCCATTTTCCAAAACCACTGTCGAATCATGAAAATGTATATTCATTTTACCTTCTATTACATAAAAAAGCTCATCAGTGTTTTCGTGATTATGCCATATGAAATCACCTTTTATTTTCACAATTTTGATTTGATAATCATTCATTTCGGAAATTACTCTTGGAGACCAATATTCCAATAAATCAGAAAATTTATTTTTTAAATTAATTTTTTCCATTACCATTAACCCCTAGGATGGTTATGTGAGGGTGTTTGGTAAATATAATTTTATTTATCATTATTTACATTTTTAATTTTTTTAAATATATAACGTGAGAAAAATATAGAGAATATCAAAAATAACGCAGGCAAATATGTAGGAGAATTAGGATTTGTAGCAAAGAACCAAGTTACCGCAAGAATAAAAATACCATAAATTGCTCTGAAGATAGAATAGAATAAAAATGACCGTAATAATGGATATTTAAATAGAGGTGAATCAGACAATTTATTACTCATAACCATTGCATATTACAAGAGTAAATGGTCTTAACGGTTAGAATTACTCTGTATCTTCCTTTTCATTTAATAATCCTCTAGATTCTGCGAAATCTCCAAGAGATTCCAATCTCTTTAACCAGCCTTTGGCTTCTGCTGTTTTACCAGTTTTAACCATCCATACTCCTCCAAAGAATGTATCCCAAAGCCCAAGTCCATTTGTACGCCTTCTATACATCATGTAGTCAATTAATGGCGGAATGATGAGTAAAAGGCCTATTATTCTAAATATAGTGCTTATAGTTGAATCTCCCATAGAAAGTTCACTCATGACAACAAGGATTGCAAATGAGGAAATCAATACAAATGATGTTGTTAACCCTTTGATTGTAAGGTATGGCCATAATGGATTTTCCCCTCGAGTATTAACATATCTAGTTCTACTTACCCAGTTACCTATTGAGCGATTAGTATAAGCGGGTAGTACGGCTAAATTTCCTACAGTTAAAAAAAGTCCTAAAATTATAAAATAAGTAGTATCGGTACCACCGCCAAATCCCTGTAATCCAAGTATGGGAATTGACCAACCATAACTTACAGCAAAATCTACAAATCTTCTAGTTCTTTTTTGTAAATTAGTGGCATTTTCAAATCCGACTGGTAAGGTTTTAGGAGCTCTAATTTTCTTCTCTTTTACCGGACGAGTCTTTTTTGGTTTTTTCTCCCTTCTTTCTCTTCTACTTTTTTTAGTAACTTTAACTGGTTCTGGCTCAACTACTGATGCTACAACAGGAGTTGGGTTTGCATCTACTTTATCTTCAGTCTGAATTTTTTCTGCTTTTTCAAGTAAACCCATATCAATCACTCACCATATAATTCGCCCATTCTAGAGAATATCTCAAAATCTGGAGAATTAACAAAATTGTTTATGCTATCTTCTGGAAGATCTCCTAGGACGTTATTTATCATTTGAAAGAATTTACTTCTTTCATCGTTTGTCGAAGATGCAGAATCTTTCCCAACCTTTTCAAATAAAGCAAAGTTTTGTGAAGCTATGAAATTGTTTATGAATTCCTCTGGGGCATCACCTAGAAGATTATTTACTATATTAAAAAAGGTCACAAATTCATCTTTGGAAGTATCAAGATCTAATACTGCTTCTACGAACTCATTAAAATCAACTGTACCAGAGTTATCTTTATCAGCAGCAGTAAAGAATTTTCTCAATTCTGATTTACTAAAATTTGTAAGCTTTTCGGAAGATATATTGGTAACCTCTGAAACCTTAGAAATAAAATCTGAATCATTCATGGATTCAAGAAATTCATTAAAGTTCATAGATTCATCTTTATCGGGTATTGAAATTAACTCTACGGTAGGTTTTATTGAACGCATTTCTTGTTGTTGTTTTTTCCTCAATACTATAATTTCTTTATCTAGTTCTGAACCNAATCTATCTTGAAATCTATCCAATAATGTACCAACCTCTCCTTTAGCTAACCTATCAATATGCCCATACATACTTTGTCGATTTTCAATTCTTATTGATGGATCGCTAGCTTTCCTTTTAGCCCATATCGTCTTAAAATCAGTATTTGTCTGTTGGGGCGTAGTTGTACCTAGAGCATCAGCTACATCCAAAAGGCTCTGATCTACTAAATCTAGAGTTTCATCTATTTGATTATCCGGAAATGTTGGCGGAGGAGGTGGGGGCATTGATATGCCCGGAGGTAATGGAGGAAACGTAAAATTCTTCATTTGCTCTTCAATATCTTCGTCTCCTGACATTGGTCCCACGTTCCCCTGTACAAATATGCATTATTGAAGGTTCTCCGAGTATGAGTGGAATAATACCAAAATTAGCGCACAACTTCTGCCCAACCTTTCAAAGTCAAGAACATTGAGAGGGATTCGTTAGCTTCTACAATTTCTCCCTTACTTCCGCTTACTTCGATTCCATTTAGAGATGCAGTAACATCATCAACAATGAATTTTAATTTTGAAATTTTTTCACCTTTGAATACAATAGTTTCTGAAAGTGGATCAAATTTTTCAGAAATATATGGATTTAATCTTTTTAGAGGAAAATCTGTAACTCTCAATCCACATTTACCATGTAAACTACCAACATACCTAATCACTCTCTTAATATCCACAGTTACAGCTTCATCAGTTTCTCCAGCATTACCTAATATAACCGACGAGTCTCCTTTGACAAGTTCCCAAAACAAAGGCGTTAGAGCTTCACCAAAAACTAGCAAACTGCTATCATTATATAACCTTTTAATACGATTTTCTTCATTTGATAAATCTGCAAGTTGCAGAATCTTTTTTGTGATAGTACTTGAGGTGTAACTTTTTAATTTATTATCTGTAAAATTATTTCTAGATAATAAAATACCAGTAAAATGATCTATTTGATCTTTATTTTTGGACTTTTCGTTTGAAATATTATTTAATTTCTCTACTACGGTCTGAATACCATTCTGAACTCTATTTTTCCATCGACTATCGGGTCCAGAAAGGGTTGTTCTTACATCAATTCCCTCACCTCTAATATGATTAACTAACTCTCTTCTTGCATTAGAATCAAGATGGAATAATTTAGGATCTCTAACATGTATATGAAAACCTCTATGTCCAGAAAAAGATGTTTGGACATATTCTTCTCTAAAACCAAATTCAGGTTGTAAAAAATCTTCCCACAAACTCCAAGCTTGTTCTTGAATCAGGTTAATCATAGTAGGAAAATCTCTATCGGAAACTCCAGGAAGATGATCTCCATCTAAATCAAAAATTAAATCTGCTCCTAACCATTCTTTATCTAGCATTTTTCTTTCTGAAGGGTATCTATAATATGCAGTACTATGAAAACAAGAATGCGGAGCACGTGATTGTAAATATTTCAAAAGTTCAGGTTTATCTACAAAGCCTCGATGCCTATCTGGTGGTTTACTACCCCATGGGATAAACATCCATTCTCTTGATTTTAGTCTTGGAGGCGTCCAAAGATTATGATGATTCAGAGAAGCATAATAGTCAGAAAATCTGAGTGCATGCCTACTCCACCCTTCCGCCATAACTGTGACAAGGGATAGTAGGGAATTAACTTTTCAATTATTTTAAAATTAAACCGGAAGTATCTTTACCTTCTGTAGAAGATTCTGCGCCTGTAAATTCTATATATGCTTCAAATGAAACAAATTTATCATCCAAGACAATTGCTTCAGCAAAAGTAAGAGGTTTTCCAGTAATGGCACAAATTGGACCTAATTGTCCAGTGGCAGTGGATAATTTATTTGCTTCTGGCATA
>QQRX01000087.1:12841-14645 GCA_003602595.1 Candidatus Poseidoniales archaeon
CGCGACGTATATGGCTGAAGATAAGTTGGAATATACAATTGGTCATTCTCCTGATCCAGATGATGCGTTCATGTTCTATGCGTTGACTAAAGGCACTATGGATACGGATGATAGGAATTACACACACGTTCTTTTAGATATAGAGACTTTAAACAAGCATGCTATAAGAGGAGAATACGAAGTTTCAGCCGTTAGTATTCATTCATATCCACTTATCTCTGATAAGTATCATCTAATGAATTGCGGCGCTTCTATGGGAGAAGGATATGGACCAATGTTAATATCTAAAGACATAATGTCAATTGAAGAAGCAAAAAAGAAAAAAATAGCAATACCGGGTTTAGGTACTAGCGCATATTTAGCATTAAGACTTGCGTGGGGAGAAATAGATGTTGAAGTTGTACCATTTGACGAAATAATGCCAAGAGTACTAAGTGGTGAATTCGAAGTTGGACTAATAATTCATGAAGGGCAGGTTACATGGAAAAATGAAGGTGTCCATTTAATTCAGGATTTAGGTATATGGTGGAATAAAAAAACTGGTTTGCCATTACCATTAGGCGGCAATATTGTTAGAAAAGATCTTGGAATTGAAGTATGTGAAAAAATAACTGAAGACGTTAAAAATAGTATAATATGGTCCATAGAAAATCCTGAATCTTCACTGGAATTCGCTAAAAAATGGGGTAGAGGCATAGATGATGATACAAATAAGAAATTCGTACAAATGTATGTAAATAAAAGGACTATAGATTATGGCATTGAAGGTAGAGAAGCAATACGTGAATTTCTAAGACAAGGGAAAGAAATAGGCTTGGTAAGAGATGATTTAGATGTTAAAAATATAACCTTCGTAGGTTCAGGTGAATAAAATGAGTATAGATAAGCCAGAGTTAAGTGAGTTCGAATCAGTTGATCCTGCACCTCCAAGTAGTGAAAAGAATATATCCAGATTGAGGAATACATTAGTAGATGAGGAAGAAAAAATGTTTCAAAGAATGAGAGCATTATTCGCTCTTAGAGGAATTGGGGGAGAAGATTCAGTAAAAGCATTAGCAGCAGCTTTTAGTTCGGAATCAGCGTTATTAAAGCATGAAATTGCTTATGTTATGGGNCAAATGCAAGATAACTATGCAGTACCTTATTTGATAGAAAGATTGGAAGATGTTAATGAAGATT
The DNA here is from genome assembly GCA_003602595.1 of Candidatus Poseidoniales archaeon. Lineage (GTDB taxonomy): Archaea > Thermoplasmatota > Poseidoniia > Poseidoniales > Thalassarchaeaceae > MGIIb-O3. The sequence continues at coordinate 14,021 of QQRX01000087.1, forward strand.
TAATGGTTAGACATGAAGCTGCAGAAGCATTAGGTGCTATAGGAGATAGGACGGCTTTAAACACTCTAGAAAAATTTGTTAATGATCCAGAACCAGTTATTTCCGAATCTTGCGAAGTTGCGTTAGATTTACTTGAGTGGGTGGCTAGTAAAAAATTAGAATATACAGATTAGTCAGACGCAAGCCAAGTTGGGCTAGTTGTTAAGCCGCACACTTCTGATAAAAATAACTCAAGGCCTTTAATTCCATCGTTATCAAGTAGGTTACTGACTTCATCCACAAAATACTCAGTTATTCTTTCTCCTTCAAAACCTAATTTATCCGAAGACTTTGAAATTACATCATTTCTAAATTTTTCATTTATTTTAAATTTCTTATATTGGTTTACCATATCTCTTTGGGCGATTTCAAGTTTTTTTATAGGAGAGTCTTTTCTGGCTGCAAAAACACCAAAAACCATTGGTAAATTTGTTAACTTTGTCCATTCAGCGCCTAAATCGAGACGTATTAAATCAGGATTTTCTCTGGCTGCAACTAAAGCCCTATCACCTATCAATAATGCACCATCGCACTTAGAAAGCATATGATTGATATCTGGGCCTGAATCGTAAAATTTAGGGTCTAG
>QQRX01000088.1 GCA_003602595.1 Candidatus Poseidoniales archaeon
AAGTGAAAGTTCAAGAGATGTTTGTATGATTTACCATTCTTCTAGAGATTATGTTTCCTTTTGTAACCATTGTTGCCATTGTACTACAATTCGGTGGCCCTAGGAAAGAAGGTCACCAAGCTCCATTGCACAGTTATTTCCTCATTACTGTCAGATTGTGTAGGAAGTCCTGAAACAAGCTCCTGAGTATTTACTTCTACTTCCAAATTGAACTCTCCAAAACCAAATGTTGAGTTTGTCCAGGTTTCTAATGCTTCACCCTCATTATTACCACTCTCGGTTTTATTAACTCCGTCGAAATTATGATAAATCTGTAAAAAAAGAGATATTGTTTCACAACTATCACTGCTTCCTGATAACGTATTATTCTCATTTTCCCATTGGGCCAATACTCCTTCAGGGCGTAAATTAGTCAATCGGAATCATTTGATGAAATGAGGTTACTAATTTTCTCGTAAATCGTGTTCTCAAACCCCGCTATTTTCTTGACTATCTCGTTATCTGTGGAGCCACTTTCTTTGATTATGGGGACCATTGATGACCACACTCCTTCGCCCTTAATTCGAGAGTAGATTGCAGCTGAGATGTGGAGAGCGATGAGAGCATAACTCAAATCTGCTGCTGCTGCATGCAGCACCAAAGGAAGATCGAGAATTGTTTGTTCCTCATCTGTATATCCCTGATTGTACAATCCTGCGATGATTAATCCAGTAAGTGGCAGGAGAATTAGGCAAGCATACATCGCCCTATGTACGATGCGGGCAAAGTAATAGTGCACAATGTGAATATGTTCTTCCGCACCTTGAAATGTCTTGAAACGCCTCATGTAAGTAAAGCGCAGTATAACAATCAACAGGAAGACTGTTGCGAAGATGACCTCCAAAATGAGTAATTCGCTGTCTTCAAGTTCCGAAATGTCATTCACTTGTTTGATGATTCCATAAACATACAATGGAATGAAGGTCCAATGTATGAATTTGGCAAGGAGCGTATGTTGCACAGACATTAATTCCAACGGAATTCCGAATCTTTATCAAATATCTGTTGCGGAGGCACGGATTTAATCTGAAAGAATAGAGGCATTATTTGTTTTGCCGGCATGCATCGAAAACGGTACCCTATGCTCCATATTTACCCACAGGGCACCCCATTAGTTTGTAAATAAAAAAATGTTTTTCAAGTTTTTTCTTTAAATTTGAACATCTTGTAATACATTAAATATGCTTTTGCAAGAAATTGTCAAACGAGTAGTAGTATGAGTTCTAAATCAAATAGAAGCGGATTTAAAAAAAGGGCATGGGCCAAAAATGAGAAATCTAAAGCGAGGCATGGTAAATTCAATTCAAACAAAAAAAAAGAAAGAGATAATCATTCATTAAGACGGAAAATTGGATACACTATCACTACCTTAATGTGTATAATTTTGATTATAGGAACGATTGGAATCTCTCCCGAGCGTCCGACTCGCAATATTCCAAATACACCCCCTTCAGTTACAAATGGTACAGTTTTCTTTGCCCCAGTTGCAGTCCCCGACAATCCATTTTCATCATTATTATCCACTGATTTGAGTTTGACTTGGGATAGAAATGATACCTTTCTTGTTATAGCAGATGGAGATAAGAAGGACCAATGTAACAGCCTATCACTTCTTGAAAAGATTCAATCAACCAGTACGATTTGTAAAGCGGAAGATGACGGATACGAGACTATAGGACTGAATAATTCAACAGGTATAGAGTGGACAATTAATGATGGTGATTATTTTTTTGGAATCGGCACATTAGGAGAGAGCGATACAGATAGGTCTGGATTGAGATTGTTTATCTCTGTCGAAATGAAATTATCAATAACTGGTTACATGTTATTTTTCTCATTGGGTGCTATTGGCTTAGCTATTATAAAAGATCGTAAAATTATCCATTAATGCGCCCCCCTTTGATTTATTATTATCAATCCTAGATCTTCACGGAGGTCAGTGTTCGCCCTTTGCAAAGCAAAGGGCGATATTTCAGAGAATTATTTCCTCCAAAATAGCCACTTTCCTGCCCTTTGATGGTTATGTTTACTACCGGAAGGGTTTGGAGTAGAGCGATAATGTGCTCTAACTGTGGTCTTTTGTCTCATATGTTTTTTGACATAGACTTTTTTTCTCCCAGATTTAGTTTTGGCCATAAAAAGCCTCCAAATCCCAGATAATCACATTTCTGATATCGATTAATTTCAAAAGCTCATGCTTCTTAAATTTTGTATCATTAATTATGATTTCATGCGGGAAAATTTTCCTCGAATAGGGTAAACTTTCTCCATTCATATCATCTATGCTTGTTACAATCCAATCTTCAAATTCTGGAATAGGAATTTGGTGACAAAACTTTCCTGTGTTTTCATTCAAGAAAAAATCAATAAAATGACTCATGGTCATTTCGTCTTGATTCAAACTTTTAGCGAAACTCCATAGTTCGGGTTCGGCTTTTTTAGCCAAATCCAAAATATATTCTGCATTTTTCCATAATTTCTTGTAAGATTTTGTAACATCTTTTTCAGTCTTCTTCGTTTCCATATCGATACAGGTATTCAGCTCAATATGAGCAGGACTGTATCTTCCATCATTTCTGAAACCTCCGGGACAATAGTAGGAGTTCTTGTATCCTGCATTTAGTTCCCTAAGATTTCTTTCCTCATTAATTGCTCCGCATTTACAGAGCCTTTTTTTAATGTTATTTACATTCATGAGTCTAAAAAACTTTACAATATTTCATCACTTAAAAAATATTAAAGCGAGACAACGTTGTACCTCCGCGAGATCATCGGAGAATTCCTCCTCACACCATTAACTCTAATGGCAGAGTTATAATTTGAATATAGATGGTCTATAAACTCTTTGTTAAATATTTAGATAATTAGGTAAAATAAAACAGAATACTGAAACTATAGCGCTCCCCTTTGCTTTCATTATTCTAGATTAATAGTCCGCATCATGATCCTGCCTGCGTAGCCTTTCCCTTTCTTTTTCTTCTCTATACTGTCGCTCTTGTTTGCGTCTACGTTCTTCATCTTGTTCTCGTTGGCGTTTTTCCATGAGTGGTATTGATCTTTCTTCTATTTCTTTCAAATCATTGAGCATTTCTTTGGCTATAGATTCTCGACTCCTTTCAAGCTTAGTGTATTTCATTGAAAACCTGAACTCATCCTTGTTTTTAACTTCAATTTTCAGGCTGCGTTTCCCTTCCCATGTTACACTCAATACTGTTTCAAATATCTCTTTCGCTATCTTTCGGAACTTTAATTCTAACAAATTCTGTTTTAGTTCAATTAGGAGTTGTTTTACGCTATTGCCCTCTTCTCCAATGTTATCTATACCAGTAACTCCTAATTTGGTCTCGAGAATCATGTGATTGCTGGTTCTGTAATTCTTTGGCCAATGAGTTTTTCCATCCCAATCGCGCCGCTCCACCTTTCTTCCTCGAAACATCAACAGATACTCCCCACCGCGTGAAGAATATTCTGGCTTAGTGTATCGTTCAGGATGTTCCAAGCCGTATATCGTTTCTGGCCTGTTTTGCCCACTTTCTGCAAGTTCTATTTTGTATCCGTAGACAAATGTCTTTTTTCCTACACGTCCTTGATCATATTTCTTGACTAGTTCTGATGCTCCTTCGCGCAATGCTGGTGATCTATCTTTTGCTCTTTTTTGTCTCACTTCATTGTCAGAAATTATATCATCGACTAATTTCTGTCTTTTCCTTTTTTCTTCCTCCCTCTTGCGCCAACCCGGGAATCTCACAAACTCCGACCTGGATACTTCTTATTGATGTACAAGTAAACTAGGGTACCCTTGCAATCCATCATTCAGGCTTGACTTCCCACCAGTTCTTGCTCGCTGGGTCCTGCTCCGAAGTAGTTGCCCTTTT
>QQRX01000089.1 GCA_003602595.1 Candidatus Poseidoniales archaeon
CAATTTGTTTTAGGCCCTAAATCTACCAGAGCTTTGAGAGCCTCTAATGTTACAGAACTGATATTTAATGGAGGGGGAACTGGAAAGCCAGCCAAAAATATGAGTGCAACATTGGTTTTTTCAAATATTCCAGAGCCAGATGGAAGAAGACGACTTAGAATAGAAACAGAAGAAGTATCTTTTACCAGATCTGTGCGTTTGAATAGAAAAGGAGATCCTATTTCATCATACTCCATAAATCAAAATCCTTGTACTGCTACAGAAATGCGAAGAATATTGGCTGAAGCAGGTTTGAGAGGAGACGGATACAATATCGTCCTCCAAGGAGACGTTACTAATCTTGCAACTATGACTCCCCATAAAAGAAGAGGAATTTTAGAAGAAGTTGCAGGTGTTACTGCTTACGACGAAGAAATTCGAAAGGCTAATAATCAAAAAAAGAAAGTAGAAAATAGTATAGAGACAATCGATATATTTGAAGAAGATCAAAAGAAAAGACTCAAAGACTTAGAGAAAGAGAGGGAACAAGCATTAAAATTCAAAGATTTAAAGGATGATTTAGATAAGTCAAAAATAATTTTACAACAATCTAGATTCAAGAATAAAGTTGATGAATTAAAACTTTTAGGAGATGAAAGATCTAGATATATCGATGAAAAAGAAGCAATTTCTTCCGAACTTTCTATCAGTGCAAAAAAGGTAAATGAATTTGATGAAGAAATGGTAAAAGTTTCCAATAGTCTCGAAGAAATTTTAGGAGGGGATGCAAAAGATATTTTGGATAGTATTAAAGAGTTTGAAATACTAATTGAATCAGGATCTGATAGAATAGGTGATCAAGAGAAAAAAATAATCCTTGCAAAGCAGGAAATAACAATTTCTAAAAAAGAATTAATAAGAGCAGAAAAAGCACGTGAAGATGCAGAAAAAAATCTTACCAAGGCTAGAAAGGCCGTTTCTGATGCCGAAGAATGTTTAAAAAATGCCGATATTAAAGAAAAAGAAGCTAGAAAGGCAATACAGTCAGGAGATAAACATGGCCGAGATTTGAATAGGAAATTAGGACAGGCTACTGAATCTGAAAACATCGCCCAATCAAAATATGCTAAATCTCAATTGAATTATGATAGAGCAGAACAATTGTGTCAAATAGCATCTGATAAATTAGCCGATTTGGAATCAGAATATGAATCCGCGATCTTGGATAGAGATGATCAAGAATTATTAGGAGAAGATCTCCAAGAAGCACTACCTTCTGTAGACAGGGCTTCCTTAGCCGAAGAATTAAGAAAAATCCAAAAACAAGATACTCTTTTATGTGGAGACAGAGATAAATCAGAGGCCAAATTAAGAGATGCTGAACGTGAATTAGAAAAGGCTCGTGCAAGGCAAGAGGCAAAATCTTCTCGCCCAGGTTCTGCATCGACAATTGCAGCATTATCAAAACTAAGGCAAAGTGGCGATATTAGTGGGATTTTAGGGACACTTGGCGAATTAGCAACTCCAAAAGATCCATCTCATGAAAGTGCTTTGGCTCATGCATTAGGTAACGGATTACGAAGTATAGTAGTAAAAGATGATAATGTTGCATCACAGTGCATATCTTGGTTAAGTAAAAACGGAGGAGGAAGGGCCACCTTCCTTCCTTTAAACAAACTCATCATCAATAGGCCACAAGGTAGGACTCTATTAGTGGCTAGAAATCCTGGTATAATTGGTTTTGTTCATGACTTACTTGATTATGATGAGGAAATTGAAACAGCGATAAAATATGCTGGAAGAAATACATTGATTGTAGAAAATATGAATATTGCTAGGAAAAATATGGGAGGAGTACGTATGGTCACTGTAGATGGTTCTGTCATAGAAAGCTCAGGAGCGATGACAGGAGGATCTAAAATTAGTAATGATCAACTCTCCTTTGGTGGTGGCGGTTCTATTTCCAATTTGGACAAATATGAACGTGCGGTAGACGAAGCAATTTTGATATATTCTACCGTAGATACTGCTCTAAAAGAATTAAGATCGAATGAGCAGTTACTAAGAGCCCAGATTCATGGCTTAGATGACAGTGACCATTCTGTAAAACTTCGTAACTGGAAAGCCGATATGGAAAGGTCACAAAGACTGGTTAAGGATGTAAGTAATAAGCTCAAGGAAGCTAAAAAAGAATATGACAATCTAAATAGTGAAAGACAAATATTGTTTAAGGCGTGCGAAGATAATCTTATTTTATTAGAACAATGTAAGAAAGAGCGTGTGAATTGTGCAGAAAATCTCCAAAATCATACTCCAGATCATCTATCCGAGATACTAAGGAATGCAGAGATTACAAGAACCGAAGCCGAAAGATCAAGACTTGCTTATGATGCTGAAATACATACTGGGAAACATACATTAGAATTATTAAAAACTAGAGTAGATGAAATTTCACGTCAAATTTTATTACAGGAAGAAATAATTAAATCTTCTGAAATGGAAATAGATAATCTTACGCGTTCTATTAAAAATGCTGACTCAGAGTTAATAGAATTAAAAGCAAAATCATCCCAATTTGATGAAGAACAACAAATACTCCATGATCGTAGAGATGTTATTTTAGAGGAACGTGCTAGTCTAAGGGCTCATGTTGCAAAATTATCTCAAGATAGGCAGACATTATCTTCAAGAGTAGAAGAATTAAATTCCCAAATTAAGCAAAAAGGCATTATTGTAAACCAAATGGCTGAAGAATTGAAAGATTCACAAATTGCCTTACCTTCAGGAGATATTCAACTTCCAACTATGTCTGAGGCGGAAAAAAGTGTGCAGGGACTTGAACGCCGCCTCAGTCATCTTGGGGATGTGAATATGTTGGCAATAGAGCAATATGATATTGCTGTTGAACGTATAGCAGATTTAATTTCTGATGGGAAATTATTGAGAGAAAGAAAGGAACATCTAATAATGATTGCAGAACAATTAGAAAATGAACGTAAAACGCGTCTACTTTCTGTATTTTCTCATGTGAATAATAATTTTAGTAGAGTTTATGAGATATTACAACCATCAGGCTCAGGTTCTTTGAAACTTGAAAATATGAAAAATCCATTTGAAGGTGGTTTAGAAATGGCATGTGTTCCGCCTGGTAAGAGTCATAACACAAGAAGAACTGCTTTATCTGGTGGAGAAAAATCCATGGCAGCTCTTGCTTTAATATTTGCAATACAAGATTATGAACCATCTCCGTTTTATTATTTCGATGAAGTAGATCAAAATCTTGACCCATTTAATTCTGAACGAATCGCAACACTTTGTAGGATGCGAAGTCAAAGAGCACAATTTATTATGGTGACTTTAAGGAAAGTAAGTTTAACTTTAGCTGATCATCACATTGGCATCACTCATGCAGGCGATGGATGCAGTCGAAGAATAACAGATTTTGATAGAGCTGCCGCTTTACAACTCGGAGAAGATTTAGAAGCTGAAGAAAAAGCTAGGGTCGCCTCGGAAGCAGAAAAGGCCGCAATGCCTGAATTACCTGTGGCAGAAAATATGCCACGTACTCCAGAACCATTAGGTACGCCCAAGAGTCTCGGTGGATTGGTAAATAGGGCCGGAATAGAGAATAAAGATGAAAAAATAGTTGTTAATGGTTTAGATTCTCTAAGAGATAGAACCGATGAATTGTCTGACGAGATACAACAAAAAGAAAATATCAAAGTTATACAAGAGGTTGAAGAATTAATGATAAGTCCCGAGGAGGATTGAATTTGTCCATTTTCGAGACTGATATGCGTGAAGATATTGTTACAAAATTACTTGGCGGAGATATCGATTTAGAGACTAGTCGTTATCTGGATAGATTACTAGAACTGGCATCTCTAGAGGAAGCTGAACACCAATTCTTGATAGATCCATTTGATCGTTCAGTTGCATTAGTATTTCAATTATTCAATTCTTCAGATTTAGATCCATGGGACGTAGATCTTACTATTTTTTTGGAGATGTTCAATGAAAGGATTGAAAAAACCGAAAATATTGATTTACCAACGTGTGGTAAATTAGTTCGAATGGCTTGGTCAATCTTAAAAAATCAAGCATCTTCACTAATAGAGAGACAAGAAAAATCACTTCATTACGAAGAGGAAGAAGTATGGGATTTTGATGGTGGCTGGGAAACTGAATTCGACGATGAAGATTATAATTTTTCTTTAGGAGTTTTGTCCGGTGCTGCCGATGATAAATTACCTTCTATGTTTGAAGGCCGTATACACCGTGATGAAAGTAGGCCAGTTACTCTTGTTGAGTTACTAATGGGCTTACAATCTGCAGGAAAATTAGCAGAAGAACAAAGATTAAGAGAAGCTATTGCGAAAGAACGTAGAGAATCTAATGAACGTGCAAGAGCAAGGTTTAGTGGTAGCTTACATGTAGAAAACTTGGAAAATGATTTAAAACGCACATGGAATGCTCTTAAAAATAATACAAGTGAAACTTCACAATCTGTTGAACTTAGTGATATAGTCTCTACTCTAAATCAAACATCATTGAAATCAGGAATGAATGAAGAAGAAGCAAAAGCAGAAGCTCAAGTAACTGCATTAGTTTCAGCCCTATTCTTAACCAATAGAGGTTATGTAGATATATCTCAAGAGGAAGGAAGCAATGGAAAAATAGTTCTCGAAAATTTATGGAAAGATGCTCAGGATTTTTCTACTCTGACTAAACACCTACACCCCGAATCAATTCTGGAGGATAATAAAATTGTCTGAACCAAATTTAAACACTATTTTGGAAGCTATAGTTTTTGGTGCAGGTAAATCAATGTCTGTTACTGAATTATCTGAATTAGTAGGCAAACCAAGGTCAGAGGTTAAGGACGCCTTGAATAGTTTACGTTTAACAATAAAAAGACGTAAAGATGGTGCCTTACAACTAACTGAAGTTTCAGGACGTTGGATATTGGAAGTAAAAACTGGACTTTCACCATTCCTCCCAGATTCATTCAGAGCCGATATTCCCCAAAGATTACTACCGGCCGCCGCTTTAATTGCTTATCACCAACCAATGAGCCAGGCTCAACTTGTAGATATGTTAGGTCAACGTGCGTATGATCACGTAAGAGAACTATCTAACAGAGGCCTAATAGATAGAAGAAGAGATGGATTAACTAGGAGATTAACTACAACTAGAAGGTTTGCTGAATATTTCGGTTGTCCGGAAGTAGAATTTCGTAAAGTTCGTACATGGTTTAGAGAGGAAGCAAATAATATGGGACTAACCAGTGCACAATTGGCCGCTTCACTAGCACCTGATGAACAAATGACTATTTCTGAATTTTCTGAAAGTAATTCCGAATCTCAGGAGGATGAATGAATATATTATTCCATTCTTAATTGCTTTATTTCTTCCATCACTGCTGCTTGTGTTATTCTGATTCCCTTTTCTCTCAACCTTGAAGCAACAATATCTATTTCTTCTCCTTCCGCACCCGCAGTTACGGCCATATTTCTGACGTGTAATTTCATATGTCCTGCTTGTATCCCTACAGTTGCTAGAGCCCTCAATGCACCCAAATTTTGGACTAATCCTGAAGCTGCCATTACTTTAGCTAAATCATTAGCACTTTGAACTCCAATTAATGCTACATTCGCTTGAGCAGCTGGATGAACTCTTACTGCACCACCCACTAATCCAACAGCCATGGGAAGCTCAATAGTCCCTACTAGGTTGCCTTCTGAATCCTTCTCCCAATGTGTTAGTGAGCCATATTTATGGCTATTTTTGTATGAAGCGTAACTATGCGCTCCGGATTCTATAGCCCTCCAATCTTGTCCACATGCAATCGCAACCGATGAAATCGCATTCATGATTCCTTTATTGTGTGTTGTGGCTCTAAATGGGTCAGCTTTTGCAAAATGATATGCCTGAAGGACACCTTCGATAATTTGCGATCCTTTTTCTCTATCATCTCCTTTATCTGACATCTCTTCAGGAGTAAAAGTAGCGCTGACCCTTGCTAATCTATGAACCGCAAGATTACTAATTATTCTCAATATGGGAGTTCCTTTAGAAATATTTTGAAGTAATGGCGCTATTGTTTCTGCCATTGTATTTACGGCATTAGCACCCATTGCATCTCTGCAATCAACTAATAGGTGCACAATAATCATCGGACCAGATTCTGTATCAATCATTCTAACTTCTATATCTCTGCATCCTCCTCCAAATTTAACAAGGATAGGATCTACTTCGTTACATTTCTGAATTAAATCCTCTTTGGAAGATAAAATATCTTTTTTTGCTTTATCTGGATTTTCGCAATTTACTATCTGTATTTGTCCAATCATTACTGGCTCATCATTATTTGATCTAAAACCACCATTAGCAACACATCTTTTGGCCATGTTACTCGCAGCTGCTACTACGCTAGGCTCTTCTAATACAAAAGGAATCAAGTAATGCTCACCATCAATAACAAAATTTGTTGCAACACCTATTGGTAGTGAGTACGTTCCAACTACGTTCTCTATCATCCTATCTGCAGCATCTTCACTAAGTTCTCCATTTGCAGCCCAAGCTTGTACATGTTCATCGCTAAGATTTGCTATTTCCGCTAATTTCATTCTTCTTTCTGATACGGAGAGTTTGTAGAAACCCTCCAGGCGACTATTGTCTACTGGCATATTATCGAGTGTTCCTAATGGTACGTACTTCTAATATTTACGAATAACATATTGCAAATTCTATTCCGTTTTTGCCATGAATTCTTATTAACGCTTTACTAACGCTTTAATTATGCGTTAATGAAGCGTTAGTAAAGCGTTAATCCTTTTTTTAAAAAAACATGATACTAAGAACAATTATGGTCATTTAAACTTCCCGGTTTAGAAAAATAACTCGTAAATTAATGACTTTTATACCGTTAGTATGCGTCAATATTATATGTTTGTGCTCTTACTGAGCGTCTATGGTGTTAGAAGATAAATTTAGACTTTCTATGCCTTCATTACGCGGGAATCCTTTCGATGGTCGGCCTATTGAATCATCTAGAGTAGACGAAATAGTCGGCCGTGATAATCTACTATCATCTTGGGCGGAATTAATAAAATCAGGATCTCCAAGAATGATATTATTAGTTGGAGAAAAAGGCTCAGGTAAGACTTCTGTCATCAATGCAATAAGTACTACTACTCTGACCAGTATTGTTTGTCAATATTGGCCTGAAGAAAATCAATTAATAAAAGTACTACATGAAATATCTGTCTCATTGGAAGGCTTTGAAATACCTTCGACTGTGCATCAAATATCCGAGTTATTGATAACATCTTTGGAAGCTAAATCAGGTCCTTTGCCTTTAGTTGCTCTTGATTTTCCTTCAAATGTTAATATGAATAAGTTTCTGCCTAGGATAGTACCAATTTTACAGAGATTAAGGGCCTTTGTGATAGTTTCTCTTACTCCCTCACAATTTTCTAATCTAGAAACAGATATTTTAGATACATTCGATTCTCCTGTGCACCTAAATGGTTTAGAAAAACGTAATATCCAATCTTTAGTTGATAAAAGAGTCAGAAAGAAAGCCAAACAGAGATGGCTATTAAGTGAAGAAATACTGACTCTATTATATGACAACACTTCTGGTAACCCTCGAGAACTAATAAATATATTACAGAATCTAGTAGATGAGCATAGAGGTGTTGGTGCAATAGGTTCTCTGGAAAAATTATTAGGATGGAAATACCAAGGTAATGTCCAAGAAGAAAATCTCATTATTGAAGATAATATAGATTCTTCAGATGAAATTAATGGTCATTTTAATCTTCAAGAAATGGATGAAAAGACTACGGATAAGAATAAAAATATAGCCATATCAGATGAAATCAATAATAATTTTAATCCTCAAGAAATAGAAAATACGGAAGAAAACGATAAATCGTATATACAAGAAATTGAAGTTCTAGAAGAAATAAGTACAGATAATGATGATTTCACATTAATTAATTGGAGCGAAGACCTTGAGGAAATAGAATTTGAAGACGATATAGTAGAAACAGAAGAAGATAAAAATTCTAATTTAATTGATTATTCTGGTGGGATATGGGAAGAAGAAGAAAACATATCTCAAGAATTTTCTAAAAATCTGAATAAGAATGAATTTGGGGCCTTTGGAGGTATGATTTCTAGATCAAGAGAGATGCCTAAAAAATATTCAGAATTAGATGATATCGCAAAAGAAGAATATATCGATGCAAGCATTAATGACGTTGAAGAGAATACAGTAAGAGATATATTAACTCCTAAAGAAGTTAAGGAGAATAATGAATACTATGGACAAAGAAAAATTGATAATTATGATGACAAATTAGTTTTTGATACTGAAGGAGAAGTATGGACAGTAGATAAGAAAAATGAGCAAACACTTCCTAAAAAATCCTATTCTAATGAGGAAATGGTATTTCAAGATGGCGTATTACAAGAATCTGTTTTAGATCAATCTATTTTTGAGACCATAACTCCCAAGAATCGTCCAGTCTTATCAAATTTTAATGACGAAGTTGAATATGCAGAAGAAAATAGCCCGATAGAATCTAAAATCACCTTAAGTCCAAAATGGGATCATGATGAACCTTTCAACTCAGAATATGCATCAAATTTATCAGATACTGAAATTATTATCATATCTAAGGCAATAGAGAGAGAGATTTCTCCCTCTGACAGTGAATTACAAGCATTACTTCAAGTCGGCAGGCCAAGACTCTCACAGATATATAATGGTTTGAATAAAGCCGGAATCCTCTCAGTTAGAAAGAAAGGACGTTCTAGGTTTTTTAGAATCAGTGAATCAGCAAAATCTTATTTTTGACGGTGTTAAATATGGAAAATGCTTTGTTAACCGTTGAGAAAATTGAAAGATATTTATTGATTACATCAAAAGCTAGAACAAAGGCAACACCAATTACTGTAAACAAAGATGAGGAAGAGAAACTTTCTATCATGCTAAGGATGTGTGATGATTACACTTCTGACGCACGTCATTTCCTTGCTTCTGGAAATCTAATAGATGCATTCGGGGCAATTAATTATGCTCATGCGTGGATTGATGCCGCGGTAAAACTTGGTTTCCTAGATGGCCATGATGATGATATTTTATTCACACTTCCTTAATCGATTAGTCTTAATGTTCTTCTTGAAGTAACTTCGATATAAGATCCTCCTGATATCATCAGCCGTTCTTTTAATTCTTTATCGACAGTTAAAACTGGCCAAGATTTTTCAGTTGAAATCCTAACTAACATATCATCTGTGTATCTCATATTTTTAATATCTGGTATAATATCACATTTTTTTTCAAGTAATTGTAGAGATAATTTTCTTTTTTTTAGAGGCAATCTTTCTATCTCTTTCTTGACACTTTCAATAACTTTCAATTCAAATTCTCCTAAAACTCCTATCATTGCACTATCTATGTTCAAATCGGCCTCTATCAATGCTATCCATCCACAAGCGTCAACCAGGACGCCTACCAAAATATCACCCAGTTATCGTTCCGTGACCAATTAAACGCCATCGTGTTCCAATTCTTCTAGATAGAGTTATCCTACTTCCTGACTTAGCACATATTGGCAATCTGAGATTAATACTTGCCTTCTTCCCTTTAATTGCGGACACTGTCCCCACGCTAGTAGCCGTCGCTGAATTTACCATTAACATCTCATTAGGCTGCAGAGGTCGGACCTTGTCCGACTTCTCATCTGAACCTGATACCATGAATTTAAGCAACTCTAATTCAACTTTCAACTCATTCCATATTGGCGGTAATTCGCCCTCTCTCGCCATTACCTGTCCTGATAGTTCATCAGCCTTGGTAGATACTGGGTCCATGGGTGTTGCAATACCACACAAACCACCTGCATGTATAGTTTCCAAATCCAAACCTCCTCCTTTAACCCCTTCAATTATTGTTTTCAGTGGCTCCCATCTGATTTTATTGCCTTCTTTTATTCTCCTTCCGGGCGCAATTAATATTTTATCTCCTATGCTAAAAGATCCTTCTACTACGCTACCACCAATTATTCCTCCTTTGAGTTTTTTTGGCCTTGTTCCTGGTCTATTTATGTCAAAAGAACGTGCAACATACATCAATCCTTTTTCTTCTTCAGATCGCACAGGTGTAGGAATTGTTTCTTCTATTGCTTTTATCAATATATCCAAGTTTACATCGTGATGAGCCGAAACTGGAATTATTGGAGCATTTTCTGCTATAGTGCCCTTAACAAAATTTTCGATTTCTTTATGAGATTGAATAGCTCTTTCCCTTGTTACAATATCTATCTTGTTCTGTACAATTACTATGTTAGATATTCCTGCAATCTCTAATGCAGCCAGGTGTTCTCTAGTTTGAGGTTGAGGGCATACTTCAGTCGCTGAGACTAAAAGTAAAGCACCATCCATTATTGATGCCCCCGAAATCATTACTGCCATTAATGTTTCATGGCCTGGAGCGTCTACAAAAGAAACTGCTCTTAAAAACTCTTCTTCAATATCATTTTTACCGTTAGGATGCTTCCCTTGGGCATAATAATCGCCTTTTTCTGTCGAATAGAAGGCAGTATCTGCATATCCTAATTTTATGCTTATTCCTCTTTTCATTTCTTCTGAATGAGTATCAGTCCATGTTCCAGATAATGCCTTTGTTAATGTTGTTTTTCCGTGATCAACATGCCCTACCATGCCAATATTAACTTCAGGTTGTTTGAGTTGTGATTTTGCCAGCTTTAATCACTCCTGACAATTCACTCCTCTTCATTCGAGGATTCTTCAACAGAGACATCTTCCTCTAATCCGAATATTGATCCTAGAGTTCTTTTTCCAACTTCAACAACTTTCAAATTTATTTGACGAGTATCTTGACTAATTACATTTCCACGAATTTTTCTTCTTCTTCTCAACCCATCTTTTTTGTAAATGTAGACTTTTCCATTTTTCTTTACATATTTTTTACCTTTGTAGCCAGTACCAGCCGTCACCAATATGGATTTAATCGCACCACCATCTAAGTCTGGGCGCATAGGTCTTCCAGTAACATCTGATCCTCCGGTGATTTTTAGTTTATAACCAATTAAATTTTTATCTCCTTCTCCTACGAAACTTCCATCTACAGAATCACCTATTTTTTTCCCAATGAAATGGTTATAGTTTGAGCCTGATATATCCATTGGAAAAGACCTACCATTAAAGGCAGGATTAGTATCGTTAATTATAGCCTTGAATGTCTGCTCGCCTGCCATAACAACTCCTCGGACGCCATTGCGACATAAGGTTCCTATAAGAGCGGTTCGGATGACTATGGCATCTAATTACTCCCTGAGTAGAGCTTTCTCAATCCTATTTTCTAATTCTCCAGGAGATGCATTTGTTATTGTAATATGTTGCGTTCGACCTCTACCATTGACTGAATTTGCAGTTTTTGTATCTATTAGTCCTTCGATTTCTAGAGTCTTCAGATGCTTCCAAAATGTCGTATGTCCCTTGGCCTTTACTCCATATTCTTCACAAACTAATATATACAATTTTTTTGCATCACCACTTGAAACCAAATCTTTCTTTTTCAGTCTTCTACAAATTCCGAGTAACACTAATCTTTGATGCTTTGATAAAATATCTACTTGGCTAGGTTCTATTGAAGTTACTCTAAATTCACTAGGCTCTATATCTTCAGTTAAAACCTCATCTCTACCATCAACTTCTGCCCTACGTATGGCCGCTTCTAATAATTCTATACTCAAGCGAGCATCCCCAATTGCCGCTGAATATCTCCCTACCTTTGCTAAGACTTCTTCGGATATAGATCCTTTTCGACATGCCAATTCAGCCCTTTGTCGAGCAATGTTTACCAATTGTTCTTCATTATATGGTTCTAATTTTAGTACATTACTCAGCCCCAATCTTGAAATTATCGCAGATTCAAATCTACTCATCAGATTTTCCTCTTGACTTACCATTATCAATGAAATAGTTCCTTTTTCCTCTCTTCCTTCATCAATTCTTAATAGTCTGTAAATTAACTCTGCACTTTCATTCCGAACCAATACATCGATTTCATCTAATATCAACAACAGATGTTTCCCATGAGTTATTAGATTCCTTCTGATGGTTTGGATTATTTCTCCTGAACTAAATCCTCTCTCAGGATGCCTAGGATCTAATGTAGTCGCTATTCTTTGTAACACCTGCATAGTACTGGAATAATTTCTACAATTGATATGTGCTAAGGCTATATCTCTAATCCCTTCTAACTTTTCACGCAATTTAGTACTGAATGTATTTGCAAGGACTGTTTTACCTGAACCAACAGGACCAATAATTACAGATTTACAACTTCTATTAAGCCCATCTATTCCATGAAATATTGTCGCCATTTCGTTCAATTCATTATCACGACCAACTATTTCAGGAGGAGTCCAATCAAATGAAAATGGGTCTTTATCTATTAGGATCTTTCCAGCGCCTATGCGATCCAAATAATCGGCCATCAGTCCATTCTTAACAACCTCGTTATTAGTCCTATTCAGACATTATTGTCAGTTTGTTTTTTTTCGGTGTTTTCATAGACTATACTGTGTTGCGATAGACGGGGGCGGAGGCACTGGCACGTATATTTTCTGAACCAACTTCTCGAACAATCGCCTTTGCAACAGTTTTAGCACTATTCGAGTTAATCAATATCACAGGTCACATGGATTCATTAGTAGTGGCCATAAATAATCTACAAATTCTTCCTGAATTTAATATATTGGAAGGTAAAGAGAAACTAATTTTCATACCTACTTCATGGAAAATGGCTTCTACAATGTATTCAGATCTCCCAATCTCTTTATGGGCAGATTTGAAATTTCATAACCAAGATTATCTTATTGGTGCTTATTTATCATTTGTACTTTTTAGGATTTGGCTACACCGACCTTCTAGGATTTCTAATAAAAGGAAAAAACGTAAGATAATTACTATTAAATCTGGTAGGTGGTTTATATTATCTTTCTTTTCATTTATTGGAGTAATATTGTTTATCATTAATAAATATGGTAAATTGGCAGGTGCTTATTCAAAAACTGGTCTTGCTAGTTTTCCTGATGGGGCACGACTCAACTCTCCATGGCAAGATACTCGCTGGATAGAACCTTTACCAGAAATATCCTTGGTTGATTATTTAGAAATCTTACTGGCATTCGTTTTACTATCTATCTGTCTAAGAAAAGCATTCAAAATAACAATTCCAAAAATAATTAGAGAGGATAATTTAACTAGTATTGAGAGAATTTGGAAGAATACTGATGAAGCTATTTCATTAGGGATGGTTAAATCTGAGAAATCATTACCTTTAGTGAATAAGGCCTTTTCCGAATTAATAGATCTTCTATCTGCCTCAGCGTCAATGAATATTGCAGCAACTGCGTTAGAGGATGGAGATGTTAAAACATCGTTTGATCGCTGGTCTATGCTTACTGCAGAAAAAGGTAGAGAAGCAGAAAAATGGTCAGGACTTTCCAGTTCTTTATCGGATATAGGTAATTTTAATGCAGGAATTGAAGAAGAAGAATAATAACTAGAATCTAAGTAGACAATTATAGGAGTTCCATATTTATGGCTGATGTCTTATCACGTGAAGAAACTGCTGAAATTCTGGAGAATGTATATAAGGATAATTTTGAGGGTACCGAATTAGCAAAAAAAATTACAAATATACCAAAACTTTTGGATAAATTTGAAGGCAAATATGACAAAATGGTTGCAGCATTAAAAAAGAAATATCCTAATACAAAATCTTCAGATAATCCTCTTGCAGAATATGCCAGTGTTGAAAAAGGACAGTCTAAAAAAGAACCTGAGGAAGAACCTGAGGA
>QQRX01000009.1 GCA_003602595.1 Candidatus Poseidoniales archaeon
CATAATATCAAGGTATTAAATAAATTGCCAGTAAAAACTCCTATGACAGGTGCGATTATTAGAACAAAAGGTACCCATATAGAAGTAAATTTTTCAATTACTGTATGTCTTTTTGTGGGCATATCTCGATACTTTCTTACTAGTTCCATTAATCCTGAAAGTCTAGTCTCATTTCCTATAGATTGACATTTGACTAGAACAGGGCCGCGTTTTAATACCAGTCCTGCTTCGACAAAATCACCTTTTTTAATTGCTACAGGCATTGGTTCTCCTGTGAGAGGAGTTTTATCAATTTCTCCATTTCCTTCTATAATTGTTCCGTCAACAGGTATTATTTCACCAGATCTAATTTCTATATAATCTCCAACATTTACCGCTTCTATGGGCATTAAACCATTGCCATGGCCTTGGTTCACAGATAATGAAATATTATTTTTAGATTGAGAATGAGTAGTATTGCTATTAATTCTAGCATACTTTGGTATTCTATCAAAACCGCCCTGCATTGCCTCTCTAGCCTTGATTAAAGCTCTATTTTCAAGATGAGCCGATATTCCAACCAATCCAGAAACCATCAGGGCTTCAGGATATTCTCCTAAGAAAAATGCACCAATTACAGCAAGGGATGTTAATACTTGAAAACCAAGAATTCTGTTTTGTATACTTGCAATTGCCTCTTGAAACATATAATAAGATGAAAAAGAAATCCCGATAAGTGAGATAATAACAATAACTAAATTTGGTACTGCAGGTATTTGATTCAGTAATACAATTAATAGAATAAATGGTATAGTTAGAATTGCACCGATTAGTTGAAGATGTTCCTTTTCTAAGTAAGAATTACTATTCTTGACTAAAAAATAATTCTTACCGAATAAAATACTTAATTTCTTCTTCCTGTTTAAAATTATTTTTGTATCAAAAGTTTCTAAAAGTTGTAATTCTATCCTTTCGGATTTGACTCTGACTGCAAGTATACCAATTATATTAGAGATAGAAGAAATTAACTTATTTCTATTTAATCCTGTTCTAGATTCTATATCTGAAACCTTTTGACCCGCTACAGAAAACCAATCAACATCTGCAGAATGCCCTAATTTATCTAGAAGAGAAGAGACCTTGGATGTTTTACCTCTGGCAACATCAAGAGATATGTTGACTCGTCCTTCAGTTGCTGAAACGTTACAATCTTCGATACCTGATAATCTTCGAATTGCTTTAGATGCTTTCATAGCGCAATCTGGACAATCCATCCCACGAATATTCCAATCAAAATCATAGACACCATCTAATGCCAACAATGAAGAGTCTTCTAAATCAAGAGTTGGTGGATTTTTTTCTTTATTTGATTTTGTATTTTTTTTTATTTTAGAAAATTGATTTAGAATATCATTTCTGATATTGAATATTGGTTTCTTTGAAGAATCTG
Organism: Candidatus Poseidoniales archaeon; assembly: GCA_003602595.1. Lineage (GTDB taxonomy): Archaea > Thermoplasmatota > Poseidoniia > Poseidoniales > Thalassarchaeaceae > MGIIb-O3. Next base: position 1,430 of record QQRX01000009.1, read on the forward strand.
ATAATTCTGTAGATATATATTCATCATCATCTAAAATTAAAAAATCCTCGCCCTCCTTCTCCATAGTGATGGGAAAAGCATGATGTCTTTGAAGGTGATGAATAGAAGATTTTTAGCGGTGGTATCTTGATAGATTACTTCTTCGGGATGGTATGGAAGAGTTCCCTAGAGATAGAAATTGGGAAATGGTAGTTTTTGATATAGATGGTACACTTATGGATTTTGAGGGTTTTGACCCTAAAATGATTCCCTTAATACGTAGATTAGAAGAGTTGGGCATATTAGTTTCCTTGGCTTCAGGTAGAACCTTACCTAATATTACTCCAATAATGCAATCTCTGGCTTTATCTGGATTTATTGTAGCTGAAAATGGAGGTATTGTATGGGACAGTTTAGAAGGACATGAAATTAAAGTTTTAGCTGACGGATCTAGAGCCAGAGATGCAGCAAAATGGCTTGCTAGTAAAATTGAAGGATTTGATGAAAAAGGAATAGAATCTAATCGATGGAGAGAAACAGAATGGTGCCTTAGTCCTAATGAAAATTATGAAGAAATGTGTAGATTATTAATCGGTAGTAAATGGTCTGATTTACTCGTAGTAAAAACTGGTTTTGCTATCCACATTATATCTTCATCCATCAATAAATCTGTTGGATTAAGATTAGCCCTAGAACAACGTGGAATTAATCCTGAAAATGTAATTGCATGTGGAGATGGTCCAAACGATATACCGATGTTTGATACTGTTGGTTGGTCCGTTGCAATTGATAATAGATTTCAAGAAGTAGTAGATGCTGCAGATTATAATACAAAAAATAATGGCAAAAAAGGAACAATTGAGTTTATAGAAAACTTAATTCAGATTTTGGAGTGATATGGTGCAGATGGCAGGATTTGAACCTGCGAAGCACTACGCAACGGATCTTGAGCCCGTCCCCTTTGACCACTCGGGTACATCTGCACTTTGTGGGGTACAATACTACTTCTTGATATTCACGCATAAAGCGTAGAAATAGATGTATGAAGGGGATTGTTCATTTATCGCCTGTTGCCCACCTGTTACAGGTTACTCACGTGCTAGGCAACGAAGACATTCCAAGATTGAGTAATTATGAACTAATGGAAATTGAAAAGGCAGTCTTTGAAATCTCCAGAAAACAAAAAATGCAAACAATTCCTGTTGATCTACCAAGAGAAAATTTTTGGTCTGCTGTCAGGCAATTATTGTTTTATTTGGATACAGAGTGTGCAGAAACAATTCGAAAGGAAGGTGGCCAGACAACCAAGTCACAGTTACAGTCTAGAAGATTAAATACCCTAAGAACATGTATTAATGATACTACTAGATTAAGGTTGAATGCTTTTGCCCAACATGCAATATTATCTAATTTAATTAAGGCTCAAAAAATTTCTCCTGGTAATTCAGGATCTCTGCATAAAATAGATTGGAAGAGGCATGACCCTGCAGAAAGAAAATTTTACAATGGAATGATTAACTTTACTGAAAAGTACAAAATGGATGTACAATGGGATGGCTTATTACATGGCCCAGATAGTTTCATTGAAGAGATAAAAGAATCAAATAATCACATTAATTTAAAAGAATTTAATGATGATGAAGAAGCTACAAATGAAGAAGAAGTGTTTCCAAATAAGAATTTTGAATTAAATAAAGAATGGGAAGAGCCTGAGTATGATGATGAAGATAGGATTAGAGAAATTGAAAAGTTTCCTTATCAAATTAGTCATATACCGCCCAAGAATGATTTATCAGAAATAAACAATTCAAATGTCCCTGAATTGAGAAGGATAAGAATAATTAAGGATTTGAATGATCCTATAATTTCTGAAGATGGAACTGAATTATTACTAAATGCGGGAGATATAGAGTCTTGCTCCGCATTAATTGCAGATACATTAATTGCAGCTGGATTGGCAGAGCCAGCCCCCGTATAATCAAATTTTAAAGAGGAGGAGTAATTGATTTGAGTGAGATAACTGAAAAACAAATAAAAGGATATAGGGAAAATTTTGAGAAAGATAAGCTGGCAAAAATTGCACAAAATGCAGTAACAAATGTCCCTCTTCCGAAACTAACTTTGAATAGAGAAATAGTTAATGAATTAATTCCTACTTTTAGTATAAAATTAGATGATTGGGCAGTAACAAACCAAAAAAGGAGTGGTAGATGTTGGCTTTTTGCCGCATTAAATCTATTCAGAGTGGGTGCTATGAAAAAAATGAATTTAAAAGATTTTGAATTTAGTCAATCACATATTCATTTTTGGGATAAATTTGAAAGATCTAATCACTTATTAGAAGCGATAATAACGACTTCTGACCGAGAAATAAGTGATCGTACCATTGATTTTCTTCTTGGAGATCCAATAGGAGATGGTGGACAATGGAATATGGCAATGAACTTGATTCGTAAATATGGATTAGTTCCCAAATCTGTATATCCGGAATCAGACAGTAGTAGTTCTACGAGATGGATGAATACAATTTTGAAAGATATTTTGAGAAGCTCGGCTTGTGAGATTAGAAAGATTATTGATGAAGGAGGTAGTTTTGAAGATGCTCGAATACATAAGGAAAAAAGAATAAGTGATATCTGGAAGATATTATGTATTCATTTAGGTACACCTCCTGAAAGTTTTGATTGGCAATGGAGAGATAAAGATAATAAATTTCATAGTAAAGGAAAAATTACACCTCAAGAATTTGTGAAAGAATATGTAGACATTGATTGGGAAAATTATGTTTGTCTTGTTCATGATCCAAGAAACAAGACAATGCAAACCTATACTGTAGATTTCTTACAAAATGTTGCTGGAGGGCCACCAGTGATTTATCTTAATATTGATATTGAATCTATGAAAAATATTACCAAGGATATACTAAATGATGGTATTCCAGTATGGATGGGGTGTGATGTCGGCAAACAAATGGAAAGAGAGAGGGGTTTGTGGGATGCAAATCTATTTGAATACGAAAATCTGTATGGAGTTGAGTTTGGGATGAATAAAGCCGATAGATTACGCCATGGTCAAACGATGATGACTCATGCAATGCTTTTTACTGGTGTAGATTTAATTGAAAATATCCCAAGAAGGTGGAGAGTTGAGAACTCATGGGGAGCAGAGCAGAGCGGTGAAAAGGGATTTTATACAATGAATGATAGTTGGTTTGATGAACATATGTTTGAGATAGCTTCTCCGAAAAAATACTTAACAAGTGAAATGTTAAAGGCTTTAGAAACAGATCCTATAGTATTACCTGCTTGGGATCCAATGGGAAGTCTAGCAAAAGAAGCTCTAACCTAGATTACGAAGAGAAAGTTCTATTGTAACACTATCTGGTATAGGTATTCTCAATACTTTCCTAAGAGATTTTTCGTCTTTTGAAGAGTTAGTAACTAATTCTAGAAGTCTCTTGTGTACTCTCATCTCCCAGTGATCCCAAGTTTCTGCTCCCTCTCCATCTGGACTCTTACGGCAAGGAACTAGAAGTTTCTTTGTAGGTAGTGGTATTGGACCTCTTAATTTAACACCAGTTTCATCTGATATGTGCTTAATTTGTTGACAAACAGTATCTACATCTGTATGATTATCGCCAGTGAGTTTGATGGTAGTTACAACTGGCATGCTGTTCACTCCATATCAAGAATTACTTCTTCTCAATCTTCATACATACGCCAGCAGCGACAGTTTTACCCATATCTCTAATTGCGAAACGTGCTAGCTCTGGGAAATTTGCCATTTCTTCTATTGCCATTGGTTTAGTAGGCATGAAACGAATTAATGCTGCATCTCCAGACTTTAGGAAAGCAGGATTTGCTTCTTTGGTTTTAGCATTCTCCAAGAGTTCAACGAAACGAACTGCTACTTGGGAAGTGTGTGCGTGGAAAACGGGGGTGTATCCAGCACCTATTGCTTTAGGGATATCCATAATCTGTATTTGCCCTACAAATGTTTCATCATGACGAACAAAGACAGGAGCATTGTCTGCATATCCTGCTACATCTCCACGGCGAATATCAGTAGCCGCTAATCCTCTTACGTTAAATCCAACATTGTCACCAGGTAAAGCTTTTTCATGGATTGTATGATGCATTTCGATACTCTTTACTTCAGCAGATTTTTGACTTGGATTGAAAACAACTGTCTTTCCAGAGTTAAGAATGCCAGTCTCTACTTTTCCTACTGGAACTGTACCAATTCCACTAATCTTGTAAACATCTTGGATTGGTAATCTTAAAGGCCTGTCAGTCGGCTTTGGAGGCATTTTTATTGCATCGATAGCTTCGAATAATGTTGGTCCGTTGTACCAAGGCATATTCGAACTCTTGTTGAATATATTTTCACCATGGAATGAAGATCCAGCAATCATCGGAACATCGTCAGGATTGAAACCTGCTGTTTTCAATAGATTAGAAACTTCAGCCACTACAGATTTGTATTTATCTTCTGAATAATCGACACCACTAATATCCATTTTATTGACATTTACAATAAGTTGCTTTACTCCCAAAACTCTCGCTAAGAACGCATGTTCTTTTGTTTGAGCATTTACACCGTCATTGGCTGCTACACAAAGTACAGCAGCATCCGCTTGGCTTGTTCCTGTAATCATATTCTTTACGAAATCACGGTGACCAGGTGCGTCAATAATTGTAAAATAATAATTAGGAGTGTAGAATTCTTTGTGAGCTACGTCAATAGTAATTCCACGCTCACGCTCTTCTTTTAATCCATCCATAACATAGGCTAATCCGAATCCGGCTTTACCTTGCTCCGATGCAAGTTTTTCATTTTTATCAATTACGTGTTGTTCAATATGACCACTGTCGAGAAGTAGTCTTCCTACAGTAGTTGATTTTCCGTGGTCTACGTGTCCTACAAACACGATATTCAAGTGATCTTTTTTCTTATCTTCCCATTGTGAGCCCATTATATACACCTCTAATGTAAACTTGCCGACTAATGGGGTGTATATGAATCGTTCCCTAATAAGAAAATCTTATGCATCTTAGCAGTATAACATACATCGAGGCGTATTAACGATATTGTAATTCAATAACCATATGTTTAACATCTGTGTTGTGTGTTTTTTCATTTTTTACATCAATTGTCCAAGTACCTGGCTCAAATGATCGGACCGTAGAACCGCCAATTTGTAACCAGACGCAGTAGTCGTCACTACTGCAATCTCCAGCGTCTCTATTGTCATTACCTAGGGAAGTAGTATTCGTAACAGGTTCATCTGTTTCATTTTTCAAGTACATATCCAATTTATTATCATCATCACCTATAGATCCAATTGGCTGATCATCGTCTTTCTGAGGATAAGTCAATTTTGCTCGATAATATCGTATTTTGTCTTTAGGATCTTCATAATTTAAAGGGAATGACCAAGTTAATTCACAAGGATAATCTTCATCAACGCAAGCTGCATTCTCACTTTGAGGGTTATTAGCAACTCTTCCTAATACAAAATCATTCCATACGCCTCTGTAATTGACATATACCATTGATTCGTCTGAAGACACAAATCCATTATTGTCTTCAACGGTTAATCTAATTTCGTAAGCACCTGAAGGGACATCTTTCCATTCATATATTTCACCTGTTGCATCAACATCATTTTCAAGATCTCCATCACCATCTGAATCTGAATGTATATCTAAATCCCATTTGTAACTTACTAGGTATTCCTCAGCGTAACAATCCGAATTATCAGGGTCACAACCGGCCCAAGAAGGAGAGCCATCCAGTGTAACGGTAATTGATACCTCTATGTCTCTATCATCAATGTCTTTATCATCTTCACATACCCAATACAAGATTCCTCTAACAGAATTTGAAGGTTCTTCTCCTTCACAATCTTCTTGTTTTTCTTGATATATCTCCGCCTTAGGCTCTCTAGCATCAGAATTTACTACATTTACAGTCTTAGTTACTGTTGTTTCATGAGTGCCATCTGAAACTCTTAATTTAACTAAATATTCACCTTGAGTCTTGTAAGTGTGACTAGTAGTTAATCCTTGTCCGGTATTACCATCACCAAACTCCCAATTAAAAGTAAGACTATCTCCATCAGCGTCAGAAGTACCTACAGCACTAAATGTTGCAGATTGATCAGCTTTTAATGTACCAGATGGGTCTATGGACATATTAACAGTAGGAGGAGAGTTATCATCAAATAAATCTGTACAGCCTGAAAAAATTGGAGCTATTAGTACCAATATGAGTAAGGACGCTAGAGGTCGGGCGTGCTTCATCATGTGATGTCCGAACATTCAACAAAAATTAACCCAACGGCCAAATGTACGAGAAAAATACAATTTTAAAAATCAAATAATGATTGTTGCCTAGACCCGGAGAGAAGTTCTTTTTCGCTCCAATTAAAGGCTTCGGTTATACGACCAAGTGCTTTTGCTAATCTTTTTGCATAATATTCTGAGTCATAGTCGGGAGGAGGAGAGTCCAATTCATCAACTAACCATGATTTTACTTTCATTGGACTTGAAGAAGCGTCTGTTACTATATATCCTACTTTCATCCCAGGAGTAAAACTTAATCCGAGTTTTATTCTTTCTTTGGCTGCGCGGACATAGGGTAAGTTTTCATTAGAATACATATCGAAAGACCATTGTTTATTCTTACTATCCCATCTCCCTTTACACGACCTACTTATTACTAGTTTAGATGCAGGAATTTTCTTACTCTTTACATCATCTATTACAGTTTTTGTCATTTCAACCGAATTCCAAGATTGGTTATCAAGTATTAATTCAAACATATCTGTCATTGTCTCCCTCAATAATTCAAATGAATCGGTGCGTCTTACTTCATACCCCCTGATTAGCAATTCTTCACGTGGCCAAACGACTCTTCCGACATATCTTTTTTTTGCACCATGACTGAAGAATGCAGATAATGCTGTTTCGAATTCTAGTTCTGCACCTTCCTTACTAAACCTAGAGGCTAATTTCTCCCCGAAATCAAGAGTGGTCGTTTTTGCATCATTCCATAAATCAATACTTGTTTCATTAGAGTTTGGTTTACTAGTTGGAGCTTCATTATCAACAGGAGCTTGTACAAAAATAGAATCAGTATCAGAATAGACAACATGCTTACCTTCGTCATCCAATTGTCTTATTATTTCTTTAATATTGTATCTAGCCCACTCAGTTATACTAGCTCCTAGTTTCGGATCAGTAAAACGATAAAAACTAGATGCGAAGACGCCGTAAAAAGAATTCATTAGTATTTTAACAGCATATTGTAATTGATCTTGTAAAAATGCTTGTTCTTCATTACCTTCCTCATTTGCCTTTTTGAAAGCTTCTTTATGTTTATCTCGACTGGTCATTAAATGTTCTAATAATTGAGGAACTAATCCTTTTCTAACAGTACTTGAAATGTATCTAGTTTTAGTAGTTGGAGAAATATTGTCTGACTCAGAATTATTCTCCTTATTTCTAACTAGTGTTGTAGAACAAATATTATTTGAAATCATTATTGAAGGATACATTGATTTGAAATCTAATACGGCTATCCATGGTCTCATTCCTGCTTCTACTTCATGCACATACCCTCCAGCAATTTGATCGCTTCTCCTTGGTCCAGATTTGGTCATTGGGATTGCAATGCCAGACCTATCAGCTAGCCTAATTACAAGTGAATCTATCCACCAACTAGTAGTTGCAGTTGCTGCAATATCAACAGTTGTCATAGAAACAGAGGCTAAAGCCTCTTTACGACCAATTGATTGAAGTTTATTTAAGATATCTATAGGGATGATTGTATCTCTAACACAATACTCCAGTACTTCTTCTGGTCGTTCTTCCCATTCACGATCCATTTGACTCGAGTCGATGTCTAATTTGTGCATTTCATCATCATCAGGCCATAATAATTGAGATACATATCTTAGTGATTCCCTTTGTGGCCTGAGTGTTTGCCGTGCTTGCCACCAAGCATCAAGTGGTATACGTCCAGGAATTCGCCAAACTCTATTCTGTCTTCTTTCGGGGAGTAATCTTTTAGTTTCATTTTCAATTAATGGGACTCTTCCCCACCCATTTAACTCTGATAGTTTCATTTTCTTCTTGCCGTATATTGCTTCAGAGCGTTCCTTCATTCTTGGTAAATCAAAATTATCTATATTATATCCTGTAATAATATCTGGATCTTCTTCTCTAATGAGATTAGTAAGACCTTCCATAATACTCTTTTCATCACCTGTAAATGTGTGTTCTGTTCTATGATTATTTCTTTGTATAACAGCTGCAGCACAAAGAATTTTATTATTTTTAATACTGGTTTCTAAATCAAAAGAAAAAATAACGAATGGTGTTGGAAATGGTGATGTTCTTTTCAAAGAGTCAGGAGTACATGAAATAATCATATCAACAGGATAAAGTCCTGCTCCTCCAATTTTATTGATGTTTTCTTCTGCCAATTTGAGATTGGTATTATTTTGATTTTTTGCCTCATCTGGTGACCTTTCTCCAGCCCATAAGACATTTCCTACAATATTTACATGAGGTCCGATATCACAATCAAGTAACAAGCGTTGAGCAAAATTAATGTCAGCGCTAGTTACTCCCCAACCTAATTTCTTTATTTTTTCTCGTAATTTTGGTACTGACCATGTTTCACAAACAAAAACTCTCCAAAATTTCTTAATTTCTCCTTCGAATAATTTCTCTCCAACTAATTCTAATGAACCATCTACTTCTTTCAATTGTTCAACTTTGTCCAATGAGAGTGTTGGCATCGGAGAATCCGATTGTGTATTGGGATCAAATATTTCTAAATACGGTCGTAGCCCATTAACCAATACCAAGACAGAATGGCCAGATTTAGCCCTGCACCATAATTCAATTACTGTTTTTGGTGAGTTATCATCTTGCCAACTACGATTATCTCCAGAGATAATACACATCTCTTCTTCCCACATCATGGTAACGCTCCGTTAAAGGGAATGCCTGAGGTGTATTAAATGTATTAATCAGATAGTTAAGAGTTGATATTGAGACATATTGATAGGAATTATTGAAAGGTTACTCCTTTCCGTGATGTATAATGGAGTAGGTCAGTACATGGGAAAAGATATCACAGAAATTGATTGGGAAAACATGACATTTAGTTTTAGAGAAACTGACAAAATGTACATTTCAACTTGTAAAAAAGATGGAAAATGGTCAGAAGGTAAAATTCAAGATTTTCAAAATTTGAATATATCGCCTGCTGCTGGAGTTTTGAATTATGGTCAGGGATTGTTTGAAGGGATGAAGGCGTACAGGACTGTTGATGATAGTGTAGTATTATTTCGTCCCGAAGAAAATGCGAAAAGAATGCAAAAGGGTGCTCGAAGATTAGGTATGCCAGAAGTTCCAGAAGATATGTTCCTTGATGCAGTCATTAGGACAGTTAAAGAAAATGCAAGATGGATTCCTCCTATGGGAAAAGGCACACTTTACATCCGACCACTTCTTATGGGAAGTGGGGCAATCTTAGGAGTTGCTCCTGCACCTGAATATACATTTTTAGTTTATGTTTCTCCGGTAGGTCCGTATTTCAAAGGAGGTTTAGAACCCACTTCATTAAAAATTTCTGAAGAACATCATAGAGCTGCACCAGGAGGTTCTGGAGGTGTGAAAGCAATTGGAAACTATGCGCCAGGAATGGTCCCTTCTAAGAGAGCAAAGACAGAGGGTTTTGCAGAAATAATCTATCTTGATGCAGTTAATAATAGATACATAGAAGAGGTGGGTGCAGCTAACTTTTTTTGTATTAAAGACAAAATAATTTCAACACCCGAGTTAACAGGGACTATTCTTGGAGGAATAACAAGATTGTCAATAATAGAAATAGCTAGGTCTAAAGGTTACGAAGTTAGAGAAGAAAAAATAGATGTTGAATATGCGTTTGAGGCAGATGAGTGTTTTTGTGCAGGAACCGCAGCAGTTGTCTCATCAATTGGCTCTATAAAGCACGGAGATAGAGTTGTTGAATATTGTAATGGAGGAGTTGGGAGTATAACGAGAGAAATTTATGACTCACTGGTCGCGATTCAAGAAAAAAAATCTCCAGATACATTTGGTTGGTTATTAGAATTAGATATTTAGCGCCCAAATTTACTCCTACGGTTTGAGGATTTGGATTTATTCTTGAATGATTTTCTTTGTGAAAATTTCTGTCTAGAGTTGAAATTTTTCTTACTTTCACCCTTATTTTGATCATTTTTTGCTTCATTAAAATTCTTTCTAAGTCTTAATCCTATAGATTGTAAAACTCCTTCTTTACTTTCAGCTCTCGTAGCTTGTAATGCATCTTTAGACGATAGTATTAGCATTCCTTCCTTAGAATATGGCCTAGAAGGATGAGATAGGTTCTCTTCTCTCTTCATTTTACTTATCCCTGCATCTCTACTTGCCCATATTATCGCTTCAAGAGAAGGATTTGGGATACTGGCCTCTTTAGGTACTCTTCTACCTTCTGATCGAGATAGTTTAGAATCGAAGTAACGAGTCCAGATTTTCATTTTTGTAGGGTCGCGAGTCATACTACTAATCACATCCTATGAGTGCACTAATTTGAGTTCTTCGTGCACACTATTCTTCAAGGAGAATACCACTAACTACTCCATGCATTCCTGGGCGGCTAGTGACTCTAACCTGGCCAAGATCAGTTTCAACTATGGCGCCTTTGGTGACAATATTACGACGGACGTAGTTTGTATCAGCATCATTTCTGACTACATTAGTAATTTTTGCTCGTACTGTTTTACCTTCTTTAGGCTTATTTACATTGATATTTTTTACAGAAAGTACCCTAACTGTCTGTGAGCCAGCAGTTTTTCGATATAATTTTCGAGCGTCTTTGTCACCTACAAAGGCGAATTGATTTTCACTCGAAATCTCCGTTTTACGCTTTCCTCGATAACGACTAGGGCGCTTCAATCTACCCCCACTTGGTTTACGACGAGATATGCCATGCCACTTTGCCATCCCTCCGCCGACCGTCCCCCCTTATTTCAAAGGATTGGCAAAAGCCACATTTTTCTAATTCAGATAAGATATATTATTTTGTAGTATTTAGACGGAGTAGTGTGAGCGAAAAAAAGTTGAGGCGGCGAACTCCTGTAAGATATAAACAAGTTAAACATATAATCAAAGAAGTATCAGAAATGATTGGTAAAGATATCCAAATATCTGATAAATTTTTAGAAAAAGGAAATTTTGATGATAAAGATATATTACTGGTAGACAGGAAAATATTGGCATTTCAAGTAGAGATAAAAAATGGTAAATTGTGGTTTCCAACAATTAGAGGAATTTTATATTGGCTACCTGAAATTAAATGGGCGGCTGTAGATCATGGGGCAATACCATTTTTACTGAATGGTGCAGATTGTATGGGTGCCGGAATCCATCTTACAGATATTTCAATAAAATCTGGTGACTTGATTTGGATAAAAGACGAAGAACATGGTAAACCGCTTGCTATCGGTATTGCAATTGTAGATGGAGAAGAAATGGTTGAAATGAAAAAAGGTAAAGCCGTAGAAACAATTCATTGGATTGGGGATGAATTATGGGAACTGGAAACATGAATCGATAGTATTAATGTGTTTTACAGAGGTAGGAGTTAATATGCGTCTACTAGTGGCATCTGGTATTTTACTGATTTTTTTATCTAGTGTCTCCGGTGCGGGAGGAATAAATGAACAGATGAGTCTTGATGGTACTGGCTTAGTAGATATAAATTATCAAGACTATGTGGAGGCATCAGAATCTTTCCAAATTGAAATAGAATTAGATTCGCAGGCGTCTGAGAATGAAACAAAGGTAATATGGGTAACTCAAATTTGTATAAATACTGGAGTGTGCTATCCCCCAGAAAGTAATGATGAATGGCTGACAGAAGATGGTAAAAAATTGATTGGTTTCATAGATATAGATGAAGATGCAAGTTATATTAATTGGCGTTTTAAAATGAACTGGAGCGATGGTGATGAAGAAAATTTTCCACAAAGTGGTTTTGGTTGGAAAGTTTGGTCTAGTTGTTGGTTTGATGGTGAGAAATGGGGAGGTATAGATGATTCTTGTAACTCTGCAAAGAGCGAATCAAAAATCACTAAATATTCTAGAATAATCTCTTTTATGGCAGTGTTTGCTATTTTATTTTTATTTTTATCAAAAAAATTTTCTAATTAAATAAAAATTTAAAATTATTCTTTATCTGATGGAGGAATAAATACTAACAAAATTCCAGAAGATATTATCAAAACACCTCCTAAAAGATTTGTAATAGTTAAATTTTCGTTAAAAATTAAATATCCATAAGATGTTGCTACTATGACAGTGAGGTAAGAAAATGCACTTACCCATGCTGCATTTGCTTTATGATAAGCCATAGTTATTCCCACTTGCCCGCCTCCTGCGCCGATTCCAATTCCTATTAATGCTGCAATAGTTTCTAATTTAAGTGATGATAAATCTGGTACTGCTTGAATAATACTACCCAATATGGAAAAAGTAGCAAACCAAAAAACTACTGAGGAGGGTGAATCGGTATGACGCAGTTTTCTGACATAAATATATGCAATAGCAGCGAAAAATCCAGAACCTAAAGCAAATAAAGCATCTGGTTCTAAATTGCCTGTACGAGGAGAAATTACGAGTATTATTCCGATGAAAGATGTAATGGATAATATTAGAACTGATTTAGAGGATTTCTCTCTAATTATTGTGCCTGATAATAAAGCAACAAATAGTGGTGCTGTATATTGTAAAGTTACTGCTTGGCCAATAGGTATTCTAGATAAAGCTGTAAAATATAAAATCATGGCAATTAATCCTACTAAACATCTTAAAAACATAGTTTTACTATCGTTTGGCTTCAAATTTATTGAATAGGTCTTTGCATATAATGCAACAATAATTGCAATAACCAATGATCTCATAAAAATTATCATCCAAACATCTGCATCTACAGAGGTCCACTTAACAAGAGCGTTCATAGTACCAAAACAGATACTACCAAAAATCATCCAGAGTATAGCAATTCCTGGAGAGTCGAGAGTTTGTATTTTATCATCACTTGTAATGAATCTAGAAAGATCAGGTCCATCTTCAGCGAGATTGGTCATAGAATCCAAACCTCTACCTAATCCGTTTTTTTTCATCTAAAATAAACTCCAACGATGAGATAGAGCTGATGCTATTGCTTGATAATCCTGACCGCCAGCACTTTTAGGATCATACAAATGAATTGGTATTCCATGACTAGGTGCTTCAGCTAATTTGATATTTCTTCTAACTGCGGGTTTAACAATCAATTCAGGGAAGTAATCGAGTATTTCGTTCGCAACCTGCTCATTCAAAGTAGTTTTGGAATGCATTGTCAATATAACTCCATCAACACCAAGCTTGGGATTCAATAAATTTCTTACTTCTCTAATAGTACCAGATAGTAAAGCCAGGCCTTCTAAAGCAAAATATTCTGTTTGTACAGGGATGATTAAGCCATCACTAGCCACTAATGCGTTTATTGTTACAAGTCCTAATGATGGAGGCGTATCTATCAAAACTATATCATAATGAGGTAGTAAAGGCTCTAGGGCCTCAGTCAAACGTTTTTCTCTACCTAATTGTCTAAGCATTTCTTGTTCTAAGCCAATTAAATTCTTATCACCAACAACTAAATGTAGTTTGTCAACTGCAGTTGCATGTCGGGCACTAATTGCAGATTCAGGGTTGAGTATCAAATCTCTAGTTGTTTCACGAACCTTGCTTTTATCGACACCAAGGCCTGTAGCACAATTTCCTTGCGAGTCAGCATCAATAACCAAAATATTATGTCCACGTAAAGCTAACTGAGCGGCGATATTGATAACAGTAGTTGTTTTTCCAACACCTCCTTTCTGATTAATTACTGTGACTACCCTTGCTCTTCCTTCTGGAGTGGTTAATGATTTCGGTAATTCTACCGCTCCATACTTTTTTGATGTATGAACTTCTTCGAAAGAATCCAAAATTGGGATATCAAGGTCTTCTTCTGTTTCTGTAAATTCAACATCCATTATCAGAGGCACTTTATCAACATCAGGAAGAGGATTCTTATCTCTGAGTTCAGTCACGTTATAGACGGATATTATTAGACAGTTGAATATGCCGGAGAAAAAAGAAAAAAAAATAATAAATTGAAAGGATTAAGATATTGCCATCATTCAACTAAGTGATACCAGGCTATCATCTCTCCTGTTTCACCATTCATAATAAAATAATTTGAGTGTTTCTTACCAGACTCAGTCCAATTTTTTGAACCGATTATTGATACTTGTCCTTCTCCTAAATTTACTGGTATAATACTCAGTAGTTCATTGTCATCTGAAACTGATAACCTATATCCAATTTCAATATCGGAATCCCATGTATTCTGATTAGAGGCAATAATTGGATGTAAATCAGGATATCTATCTGAATCTAATATCCTTTGCTCTAGCAGATTAAGAGAGGGAGTATCAGGAATTGCTTTATTGTTCCATATTATTTCTCCTCTGTCATTACTACCGCTATTTTTTATTTTACAATTTGATGAACTATTTCCATTCAATATTAGCCAACCTGAATTATCATCTGGATCAACCCATGAAATATTCCATTCTGGATTATTAGAATCATCGGAATGTTTCCAATATGATTGCCATAAATATCCTCCATCAATTATCGCAATAGCTGCATCTGAAGTAGAATGATTATTCATTAAGCACTCCTTAGCAATTTCTAAATTAAAGGTACGAATCTCAGATTCATCTGGCATAGAACTAGTCCATTTTCTCTTATCAGAAGTTCGTGGTTGATCTTCACCAGTTTCTGGTTTTAAGTATTCTTTACCCCACTCAATTGGAGTATTTCCCAGTGAAGTACTAGTTTCTCCCATTACTAATCTTATTGTAAGTCGGCCATCTGGCAATATTGTTTCTGCTGCTGAACTTAATAAGAAATTGCAGTCAGAGTCAGAAGAGTCTTTATCAATTAGAATATCTACTTCTTGGCTTACAGGCCAAGGATTATTCGCTTTAACTTCAATTTGTATATTAGCATGTCCAATGCATCTACCAATTTCTGTATGATGAATAGTCACAGGATAGACAAGGCCATGATTCTTACTATTTATTTCCGAACCAACAGTCCATTCCCAGTCAGAATTCCAATCTTGATCATCCTTAGATGTAGAACCTTCAGAAAGAGACCTATCTCCAAAAAATGAATGTAATTCAATCGGTTTGAGAGGGAATGTAAGTATTGGAATTAAAAGATCTAAATCACCTAACCCTTCTAAGCCATATGAAACTATTTGTAAATTAGTCTCTTCACTCTCTATGTCAATAAATGATATATCAGTATCAGTTCTTTTCAGATCTTTATCTGCTAATTCTGTCCAAGATTTTGAACTCATTTCGAGTATATTATTTGCCATAGACCAGCCAAGATTGCCACAATCATCAATATCTCTCCAAGTTTTACCTTCAAAATCCACAACTAAATCGTGTTCTATAGTTTTTTCAGCAGTATAAAAACCTGAACGCCCTAGACTATCGGTAGATATTTGTTCATCCTTTGAAACTGATACTTTACCTTCGCCTATCATATTTATCTCTAATTCCCCACAAGCGTCATCCAGTATTCCTCCCGAAGAATCGCGGAATATCTGAACCATATCATCACCGACTATTGATATTCTTGCCTCCTCAACATTAAAATTCATTTCATCACCATAATTTAGGGGTTTTGTAGAAAATGAATTATCATTATTTAACACAAAAAATACTGTTGCTCCTAGTAAAAGAATTATTGCAAAAACTGCACCTATAGATTTGGAGTTGAAATTAATATTTCTAAATGATGGTAAAGTTATCACCATTGATGCTGAATCATCTTTAACATCTTTTTTTGTTTTTTCATATATTTTTTGTGGTTTTTTTTCTTCTACAAATATTTCTGCTTCGAGTATTTCACCTTCTTCCTCTTCATCCAATAAATCCAAAGTTGGATTAATTTGTTCAATATTATCATTAGAGTGTATTTTTTTTGAAATTAATTTATCTACCGCATCTCCAATATTATTCTCCTTGGCTATTTCTTCATCTTCTTCGTCATCTTCCAACAATAATACTTGTTCAGTTTCTAATTCTTTTTCCTTTTTTTCTAAACCTTTGGATTCAATTATTCTCTCAATTAATGTGGCTTTATTTCCAGAAACCATTAGTTGAAGATTTTTACACATCTCTCTCAAATCTACAACTGTCAAGTTAGAGAGAGAATCTTCATCAATTAAATCATGGTCATCTTTGGACATTCTTACACTTGAGTCGTGAGTGCTGTTTTTCAATCTCTTTGTTTAAAGGCATCAATAAAGTACTAGTAATGGAGTCAAAATAATATTCCGGGCAAAGAACTCAAGAAGGGGTTTTTGTTGGGAAAACTATGAAGCCCCGACTAGTAATACTATCTAGAGGGCCAGAATTGTACAGTACAAAGAGATTATATGAAGAGGCAGAGAAAATTGGCTGGGATGTCAAGGTCTTGGATCCTCTAGCCTTGACAATTGTTGTTGATCGAGATGGCGGGAAAATTTTCAATCGGGGATGGCCCGTTGAATGTGAAGCAGTAATACCAAGAATTGGTTACTCAATAACTCGCAGAGGAGTTGCCATAGTTAGGCAATTTGAAAGAGAAGGTACTATAGTTTTGAATAAAAGTTTAGGAATTACCCAAAGTAGAGATAAATTACTAGCCTGTCAGTTAATGTCTGATAATGAAATTCCTGTTCCTGTAACCGCCCATGTAGGATCATGGAAAGATACCGCTAGAGCAGTTAGTAGAGTAGGTGGTACACCTTGTGTAATTAAATCGACAGAGGGCACTCACGGGTATGGTGTATTTTTAGCTAAATCCGATCAACAAGCCAGACAGTTAGTATACCAGATGTTGGAAAGGAATATGCGTCCTTTAGTACAAGAATATATCAAAGAATCACATGGTCAAGATATTCGAGTATTAGTTGTTGGCGGAGAAGTAGTGGCATCAATGAAAAGAAAGGCTAATGGATCAGAATTTCGTTCTAATTTTCATTTGGGTGGTTCTGTTCAAAAAATAGAGATTAATGAGGAGCAGAAGAGAATTGCTTGTCTTGCTGCATCTGCAATGGGACTTGACTTGGCGGGAGTAGATATGTTACTGTCAAGTAGAGGTCCGCTTATTTTAGAGGTAAATTCTAGTCCTGGTTTAGAAGGAATAGAAACCTCAACAGGAGTGAATATTGCAGCAGAAGTTGCAAAATATCTCAATTTAAAATATGAAAAGAATATTACTAAAAAAGAAGTTGATAATATAGAAGAAGTTAATAAGCGAAATCAGGAAACAGGCGTATACTAACAAACCTTCTTTGGATAAAAAAAAATGGTTAAAAAATAGTGTTGTAAGAGGGTATTTTCAGAGAAGCATTCAATACACCATAGTCCTCCTCGATATTGTTCGTTAGAACAGGGATGCATACGTCGTTTACGACGGGAGGCGAGAATATGAGGGAGCGTGATGCTGTATTTCCTAAAGGAATAGATGTTAATCTATTGTCAGTAGATAGAGGAATTAATGAAATCGAATCTAAATTACCTCTTCGTTTGGTGCGCATATCTGATTTACCTTGGTTTAAATGTTGGTTACAACAACTAAGAACAGAAAAAAAAAGTGAGCATACGATTAGATCATATATTGTTTCGATAAAAACTTTCACAACTACAAAATTACCAAATGAGCCACAAAGAGTTTGGGAAAATTTACAGATTATCAGTGTAGAAAAATTTCATTTATTCTGTAATCCTGATAATGGCAGAATTGATGCATGGTTAAATGAAATTAGTAAATTAAGGCCTTCAACAATTAATGCTAGAATTGCTGGAATATCACATTTATTAAAATGGATTGGTCATTCAATACCAGATTGGGTACAAAGACCCTCGAGGAGTCGTTCATTGCCCAAAACATTAGGAAAATCTGAACTAAAAAAATTAATTTTGGCTTCAAAACAATCTGAAGATTGTCTGGCTTCGCCTATTGTGACAATAATGCTAGATACCGGTTTAAGAGTTTCTGAATTATGTGGTTTAGATTTGGATGATATTGATTTTGATGATTTATCAGCACTTGTAATTGGAGGAAAGGGAGAAAAAGATAGGACGGTACTTTTTACTAATTCAACGGTTGTTGCAATAGAGGCATGGAAGCCAATGCGTAAAAGTCGACTTGAGTTGTGTAAAAAATCTGAAGATAGTCGGGCCTTATTCTTATCAAGCAGAGGTAACAGAATGAATCCACGTTCAGTCCAGAAAATAATTGATAGATTAGCAGATGCGGCTGATATCCCAAAAAGTCGTATCAGCCCTCATACCTTGAGACACACA
>QQRX01000090.1 GCA_003602595.1 Candidatus Poseidoniales archaeon
TGGTTTCCCTTATCTGAAACAGGAGATGTAATGTGGGCAGATTGGGAACAAGTTTCAACATGGTTCAATGATGAGTTGGGAGTTTCAAACCTTGATATTTCATGTTTTGGTGATTTGAATTCAAATATCAGACAAAGTTTTGATGGTTCCTTATATGCAAATATTGAATATTTACAAGAAATTATTTGTGAAGCAAGAGACTCATCAGGGCAAACCTCAGGCAATAGGACATGGCATATTGGTATGCCAATTTCATTATCCACTAATTCTCAATCACTCCAAAACCCTCACCCAATATATGTTGAAGTATCTGATAACTGGCCTCCTTTGACAATCTCAATATCATTGTACCAGGATGGAGAGCCGATATTTTCGGAATTTTTAATTGAATCTTCCACTTATGTCAATGTTACTTCATCTGGATTAACTCCAGGAGATGTAAAACTCAAAATGATGATTACTGGAGAAAATGTTCACCAATTGATAGATATTTATGATTTAGAAATAGTTAAAGAAAGCTCACCTCCATTTTTTGTGGCATCTTCAACCGGATTCTCAATTTCCGAGCCTTCTCACTGGTCTGCCAGAGGTCAATTTAGTGATCCTGATGGAGAGGAAGTTTCCTTCAAATTCTTTATTGATGATTCTTTGATGGGTACAATAGAGCCATCGGGGAATACTTGGGAAATACCGGAAATAAACTTCAATTTATGGCCAGAAGGCGAATATGAAATAAAACTAGAAGGTTGTGATGAATCGGGAATATGCGCGATAATATTATTTGACGTAAATAATAGTCACTTATATGTCGAAGAATTAATACAACCGATTTCTCAAGACTCTAACGAAGAAAGATCGATTCCCTTTACTAATTTGTATTTGATATTAATTTCTATAGCCGGTGCTCTCATGTACACAACACGTCGCGATTAAAACATGAGTTTCGCGGGGACAGTCTCTAAAACATCTCATGAAGGGGGTGTTTTAGCATCATTCGAGGGAAAGCCTCCTAGTCTTGGTACAAATATAAGAATAAGAGGAGGAAAAAATATTGGCAGAGTCAAGAGTGTTATTGGTAGTGTTCAAGATCCAATGATCCATATCTTTCCCTTATCTCGAGGAGTTGTTGCTGAAAGTGCCGTAGGTGCTAGTATAGAAATCGCTCCAAGGGATAGAACTCCAAAGTCCAAAAAGAACAAAGGACGAAATATTAATTCTCGTGGTAATACTAAGAGTAATGACAAACATACTCGTGATACAAAAATAAGGCCTGGTGATTGGATATGTCCAAAGTGTAAAAATCATAATTTTGCAAGCAAGGAAATATGTAACCGCTCCAGTTGCGATACTAGGAAACCGAGGCAAGGAGTTGGTCCGAAGATAACCAAAAAGAGGCCTCGTTCAAAAAACCCAAGAGCGAATTGGTCTCCGAGAAAACCAAAAAAATCGAATTCTAGGCGTCATTCAAATCGTTAATGACCCCAGCATTCTTGTTTGAGAGGCGTCTCCGATTAAATATGGCCAAGAGTCCTGAGATGCTTTGGTTAGATGTTTTGGACTTAGAAGAAAAAGGAGATAGAGAAAATGCATTATTACAAGCCAGATCAGTTGTAGAAATGGATGAAAAACATGCAGATGCATGGATGGCGATAGCTCGACTTAATCTCCCTCCACTAACAAGAGGTAAACCATTAATGCCAGATTTGAAACAATGTTCAAAGGCGATGGCTGCGTTGAAGAAAGTTATCCAGTATGACCCCGACAATGATCTTGCGTGGGAGCTTGGAGGCGCTCTTCTTATAGATCATCTTGGTATGTTGGAGCATGGTTTGGAATGGTGGGAGAATCGTAGAATAAACGAACCAAATCAAGTTACTCCCTTAGTCGAACAAATAGGTATATTAGCTAGGATGGGTTATTATGAAGATTGTGCAGTAAAACTCGATGAATTATTCAGCGAAGGAATGGATGCTCCTGCTAATCAACAACTATTGCGTATGCAATCAGTAAGACAGATGGTTTCAAAGGCTGCAAAGATGGAAAATAGTGAAATTTTTAACCCTAGGGATAAATTGGATTCTAGATGGGAAATAATGAAAAGAATGAAAAATAAAAAACCAATAACTGAAAATCGATTCCTATTCACCTTTACGGCTCCAATTGTATTCTTATTGGGAATACTTGTTATGGATGCTTTAGGAGACACGGCATTGGGAACTATTGCAGTTTTCTTAATAATTCTGTTTTTATTTGCTACAATAACTAGACTATCAAATAGTTTATTGAATAATCTAAACCGCCATGCTTTAGATTTAGATCGTGCAATAGATTTTGAATCCACCTCTGGGAAAATCTGCATACCAGATGAAATTAGAGAGTCTAAATTATACGCTTCAATGATGGGCATCAAAACTCCTGCATTAAAAGAAAGGATGGATATGATTATCAATTCAGGAGAAAAATTACCTAAGAAATGGGAATTAAATATACCATAATATAATTATTTTTTTCAGATTTTTAAACCGAATATTTCACTAAGTATTGTTACTTCCCAATGTTATGTCAGATTCAATTACGAACGAACCGACCTCAGGAATACAGGAAAAGAAAGTTCCGGATAAATTAGTAGGCAATTTACCTACATTGTATTGTTATGAAACATGTCCATTTTGTTTTAAGGTTAAAGCGCTGCTTGGTTCAAGAGGAATAAAATATTCTAAGGTTGAAGTAAATCCCATGAAACACACTGAATTACAGTGGTCTAGTTGGAGAAAAGTTCCTGTTTTTATTGATTTGGATGGAACTCAAGTAAATGACTCAAACTTCATTTTGCATTACATAGATGAGAAGGGAGATAATAAATTTCCTAGATATGGAGTAGATGAAAAACAAGATGAATGGATGGATTTCTCTAATTCTATATTGGGAAAATCCATAGTTGCTGTTATATATTCTTCATATTTTACTTCTCTCAAAGCCCTTGACTATGTTACTAAGGTTGATAATTTTTCATTTTCCAGCCGTATAATAAATAAGTGGTTAGGTGCGATAATAATGTTTTTCGTTGGCCGGAGTCGAGCAAAAAAATTCCCATTAAAGCCACGTGATAATCTAAAATTTCAATTAGATAATTTGGCTAAAGGATTTGAAGGAGAATTTTTTGGAGGCGATATTCCTAACGGTGCAGATTTTGCTAATTATGGTATACTAAGGTCAATGCAAGGGCTTTATGGTTTTGACATATTAGAGAGTCATGATTTGGTTCATCCATGGTATACACGAATGCAAAAATTATCTGGAATTTGATTTTTACCTAATATTTTCTTTTCATTAAATTTATCATTTTTAATGTAATTTGCTTATTTTTCTAAATCTTTATTATAGTGTAGGCCAATATTATCGGCCCGAGAAATAGAGGCCTTAACTACTAATTTAGCAACATCAATAAGATTTCGTAACTCTACTAAATCTTGTGTGGGCTTACAGGTTTTCCAAATCATTTCAACCTCATCTGAAATATGTTGTATTCTTCTTTTTGCTCTTTGTAGTCTCGAATGACTTTTGACGATTCCTACATCTGAACTCATAGTAACTCTAAGAGCCTCTAAATCAGTTCTCAAAGGAGCATGTTCAATTAAAATATCCAAATCTTCTGCTCTCCACATAGGCACATCATTAATTTTATTTTTATAGTTTAAATCAATATTATTTATTATACTTTCAGCAGCCCTATTTGAATAAACTACTGCTTCCAAAAGGCTATTCGAAGCCAGCCTATTTGCACCATGGAGTCCAGTGCACGATACTTCACCTATTGCATATAGATTAGAGATAATATGGCCATTTGATTTTGCCTGCCCTTCATAATTTACTGCAACTCCTCCTACCATGTAGTGGGCAGCAGGCGTTACCGGTATCACATCATATCCTATTTTTATCCCGTAATTTTCTAATTTTTTTGTTATAGTCGGAAATTTCATTACTAATTTTTTAGCATCTAAATGCTCAGTTACTAGTAAAACATACTTATCGCCACTCTTCTTCATCTCTGAATCGGTCGCCCTTGCTACGACGTCCCTAGTTCCTAAACTACCTCGTGAGGAATAATTATGCATATATGAGAAATCATCAGGATTATTGGTCTCTTCATTTTTCCATTCTCTATACTCAGCAATAGTCATCAATATAGCCCCATGCCCCCTTAATGCTTCAGTTATGAGAAAAGTATCTCCTGAATCTAATCCTATTGCGGTCGGATGAAACTGGAAAAACTCCATATCTCTGATGTCTGCTCCAGCTCTATTGGCCATAGCAACTCCATCTCCAGTTGCTACAATAGGATTCGTAGTTTTTTTGTACAGTATTCCTGATCCGCCTGTAGCCAAAACAATATTTGTTGCAGGAAGAGTATGCACTAGTCCCTCTGGATCTAAACACCAAACTCCAGAGACTCCTTTTCTGATATCTCCATGTTCTTTCTGAATTAAATCAACAGCCATCCAATTCTCGAGAATTTTAAAATTTTCGTCGATTTCAGCATGTGCATCTTCAGTCAATGCCCTCTCAATTTCTGCACCAGTACGGTCCTTTGAATGAAGTATTCTATAATCAGAATGACCTCCTTCTTTATTCAAATCATATTCTCCTTTGATTCCAATATCAAATCTAACTCCATGTTTGATTAAGTCGTTTATTCTGTCTGCAGCTTCATTAACAACCGAGCGTACTACTTCTTCGTCACAATATCCTCCTCCACATTCTAAAGTATCTCTGACATGCATTTCTAGAGCTTCTTTATTGTCGGTATCTAATACTCCTGCGATGCCTCCTTGTGCCCAATTTGTTGACGATGTAGAAATTTCTTTTTTTGTAATTACAGCTACCTTTAATCCAGCTTTTGCACATTTTAGTGCAAGGAACAAACCTGCAATACCTGAACCTATTACGGCTACATCTACAGAATCCATCATTAATGAATCAGGCGTTTGCATAAATGCTCCTAATGGCACTCAATCAAGAATCTTCGTACTGCCAAATATGAATACTTCCGGCATTTTTCCAATCGTCCAATAATCGCATTGAGTAAACAAAGTCCTCCTCAACCTTCATAATCCTCAAGG
>QQRX01000091.1:0-9119 GCA_003602595.1 Candidatus Poseidoniales archaeon
GATAATTTATTCGTTGCAGAAGCCAATACAGGAGAAGCACTTCTAACCAAAATATAACCTTCAGTTTTTTCTTCCACGCCGTTCTCTCCCTCTACCATAGATGACTCACTATACATTATTATTTTATCTTTGAGTAATATTAGGATTTTTTCCTAAAATCGGATGACTTTTGGCGTAAATTAGTGTTGGTTTCCCATATATTCAATTTTATTCCAAATAACAGTAATAATTGTGCTTCTATAAGTATTGAAATGCCAAATAAGAAATTTCGGAAGAATGAAGATATACACATGGCCATAAGAAATAAAAATGATAAATTATAGATATTTAGGGAAAATAAACCATAATCGACTATAGAAAATAATATTGAACAAATCAAGCATAAAATAGAAATTAAAAAAATCCAAGGCATTATTATATGAAAGAAAAAGGCATTAAAGTAAATTGATTTGATGTTACTAGTGAAAATCATTTTCTTATTAATGAATAATGTTCTGATTAAACCTTGAGAGCGCCTCAATTGTCTTTTTCTCCTGTCTTTTCTATCTGGTGATGGCTCTAAAAATAATAATTCTTTATCCATTACGGATCTAAAACCATTACGTATAGAAATTAGTGATAATTGAGAATCATCAGAGTTAATATTTGGATTTATTTTTTCGCCTTGTAATGAACTCATACGAAAAGCGCAAATTGAACCTTCAAAGATGGGAGTAGAAGATATTTTAGATTCACCTAATCTAATAATATTGAAATTCTTGCGATAATTATAATCTAAATCATCATATTCTGGAGAAAATTTGCCACATACTGCACCAATACTTTCATCATTGAACCATCTAGTTATTTTTTGAAGAGAGTCTGGATAAAGTATTGCTTCGGCATCCATCATTACAAAAAAGTCGGTTTTGATTAGATCTAGTGCATGATTTATTGCGAAAGATTTTCCAGGCTTTTCAACGGAAACAATCTCATAATTAATTGCTTTATCGATACTTTTTAGAAAATTATCAGCTATCTGAATTGTATCGTCTGTAGATTGAGAATCTAATATTAATAAAGAGGTTTTTTCTAAAGGATAATCCATCTTCAGCAGTTCATTAATTTTCTCTTTTATGACTATTTCTTCATTCTTCACTGGCAGTAAAATGGTCAGAGGAGGATTGAAAACAATATTACTCGGAATAAAATCTTTATTATAGGCTATAAAACATCTAATAAAGTGTAAAAATGGTATCAAAAAACCAATAAATGCCAATATTATTCCGGAAAACCAAATCTCCTGAGTGTACATCATTAGTAGTTAGCATGATGTGTAAGGATATGGTCGGTTCGGCTGTAAGCGTATGAAGAAGGTCATTCATTTGGGACCAGGTGAAAGCCAAGGAGGTATTGCTACAGTAATGAATAATATGAAATCCAATACTCCAAATGGCTACTATTCAGAAGTAATAAATACCCATTGTGATGGTTCAATGATTCAAAAAATAAGTATTTGGAAAAATGCTCGTAAACTACTAAAAAGAAAAATAAGAAAAAAGGACATAGATATAGCGCATATTCATGCTACGCATTCTATAAGTTGGTGGAGAAAGGCCGATTTGAAAAGAATCTGTGAAAAAAATTCAATACCAGTAGTAATGCATATCCACTCAGGTCGATTCGAGGAATTTTGTTCTAGATTTTTTGGTTTAACAGGTTATTTAGTCAGAAAGATACTATCTTCGGGATGTAAGGTTGTAATTTTGGAAGAAAGATGGAGAGATATATTGAGAAAATGGATTCCAGAAAACTCCATTGTAATTCCAAATCCATCATACAAGAAGATTTCAAGAGAAAATAAAGTGAAAGAAAAAATACAGATTCTGATGTTATCTAGAAATAGTAGAGGGAAGGGACATAAATTTGCAATAAATGTTTTGAGATCACTGGAGACTAAAGGAGTAGACGCTAAATTGATTATGACAGGAATTAATCAAGAAGAAATAGGTAAAAATAATAGAAAGTCTATAGAAGCAAAGGGTTGGATAAGTGAAAAGGAAAAAAATGAATTGATGTTAAAATCTGATTTTTTGATAATGCCTAGTGAATTTGAAGGTTCTTCAATGTCAGTGATTGAATCGATGACAAATTCTCTACCCTGTCTAGTTTCACCTGCATCATCTCAAACTATAGGGATAGATGAGTTAGTTATTCCATTGGATAATGTTGAGGAATGGAGTGAGAAAATTATTTCTTTATCAAATCAGGACGAATATGATAGAATCGTCAATTTAATCACTTTGCAATCGGAGAAATACTCAATTGGAAATAATATTAAAAATATCAACGGTTTATATGATGAAATTACAAGAGTTAAACGACAGTAACTGATTTGGCTAAATTACGTGGTCGATCGACATTTATTCCTCTATTAATCCCTGCATTATATGCCAAAAGCTGTAATGGAATGATATTTACAAATGGAGATAGTTCTGAATGAGTTTTCATTGTTTCAATAACTACATCTGCGAACTGTGTTATTGGACCATCATGATCAGTAATTAGAATAATTTTCGCACCTCTTGCTTTGCATTCTCTGATACTGGACTCCATGAGATTTAGTTTAGAGTCTGAGGGAGCTATTGCGATTACAGGTGTTCCTTCTTCTATTAGTGCTATGGGACCATGTTTTAATTCTCCACCTGGATATGCCAAGCAAGGAATATATGATACTTCCATCATCTTCAAAGCACCTTCCTCTACTAGTTTTGACGTTAAATGACCTCTACCTATAAAAATTACATTATTGGAATTTTGTATCATTTTTGATGCAGCTTCTACTGAGTCGCTACAAGTCATCAATTGAGATGCTAAAAGATTTGGTAACATCCTTAGAGATTGAACAATTTGTCTTCTTTTGTAATGCGACATATCTGATATAGTTAATGCCAATAATAAACCATTGGCAAGCATATTCGTGAATACCTTTGTAGATGCAACTGCATATTCAGGGCCTGCATAAAGATAAGCCCCGTTACCAGTAAATCTAGAGATAGTAGAGCCTATTACATTACACATAGAGGAAACATGACTGCCATATTGTTTTGCCTGTAAAAGGGCATCGAGTGTGTCTTTTGTCTCTCCGGATTGAGTTATTCCTATTGTTAGAGTATTTCGTGAACAAGATTCCAAGGCAGGAAATTCACTTGCCCTAAATGCTTCAACAGGTACATTTGAGAATTTTCTAATATATTCAGTTATAATAAGTGAGGCATAATATGCAGTTCCACAAGAAACAAAATTAATTTTATCTAAATTTTTCATTTCTTCAGGAGAAAGGGTAAACCCACTTAACTTGGCCTTTGAACCATCTGCACTAATTCTTCCGCTCAAAACATTAGATAAAGAAGTAGGTTGATCATGAATTTCCTTTAACATCATATGAGGGAAAATACCAGGATCTTGTTCATCGTAAACTCCATCTAAAACATTAAATTCTGGTGTATTTGATTCATCTAGTGATTCAATACCTTTTTCTGTCAATAGGAAATTATCCCCATCATTCATATACGCTACTTCGGAACATGCACCATAGAATGGTTGAACATCGGAAGATACTGAGATATTATTTACTCCTCTGCCTATTACCATCGGCGCACCATTTCTAGAAATCAAAATACCCTCTAAATCAGACATTATGGCTGCTATGGCCCATGAACCTTCTAATTGTGAAATAACATTACAGAAGGCGGCTAAATGGTTTCTTGTACCATTCTGGATTTTTAACTCATGATCTAATAAATGAACTATTACTTCAGTGTCAGTTTCTGAGGAAATTTGATAACCTAAATCAGATACTTTTTCAGAAAGTTGTAGTGAATTCTCAATAATTCCATTATGTACGACAGTTATATTTCCATCATTACTACTATGCGGGTGTGCATTGTCATCAGTAACTCCTCCATGTGTCGCCCATCTTGTATGTCCAATTGAAATATGTGAACCATTAAATCTTCCATTAGCCTTAGAGACTAAATCTGAAACATAACCAACTGTCCTTTCTGTCTCCACAGGGCCTTTATGTTGAGGGAAAATAGCAGCCAAACCTGCTGAGTCATAGCCCCTATATTCTAACTTTCTGAGACCTTCCAATACTTGACCAGAGGCCTCATGGCCAATGCAACCATATATGCCGCACATTATTCAAAGCCCGTTGATAATGATATATTAATATGATACCATATTATTATTCTACTCAATAGTTTAATTGGATATTAAAGAAAAATCAATAGTGAATATCATGTTTGACAAGAAAAATATTATTCATGAGAGCAATCTCCGAAGAGTTATGTCCTTAATGTACTTGATTTTCCCAGAACTGGAAGATAATGATCTTGCAGATTATATTCCAGTTTGGCCTGATAAAGAATCTCCTTGGAGTATTTTGTCTTCCAAGGAAGAATATTCAATAATTAATCAAATAAAGAATCTGGAAATAGACTTTGTTAATAGTATAGAAAGATATGAAAATGTTTCATTTGATGTTAGTTATGGTCCAATATATATTCATCCTTCGGCAGAAATTGGCGAATATGTGAGAATCGAAGGACCATGTTTTATTGGTAAAAATGTGGAAATTAGACATTCAGCGTACCTGAGGAAAGGAAGCTGGATTTGTGATAATTCCATAGTTGGGCACTCCTCAGAAATAAAAAATTCAGTACTATTACCAGGTTCTAAAGCCCCTCACTTTAATTATGTAGGCGATTCAATATTAGGCTTTAATGTAAATATTGGAGCTGGTGTAAAATTATCTAATGTAAGGAATGATAGAAGAAATATTCTAGTATCCATCAATAATGAAAAAAGAATAGATACAGGACTTAGAAAATTTGGTGCTTTGATAGGAGATAGAAGCGAAATAGGATGTAATGTAGTTTCCAATCCAGGAACAATATTGGAACCCAGAACTATGATTAGTCCGAATGAAACCTTAAATGGATGGGTAAAAAATGATTAAGTTCTTAATATTCGTAAAAGAATGATAGTACCGTCTCTGAAAGATTTTAATTTACTGGCTCCACCTTTTCTAGCAGACCAGTTAACAGGTATTTCCACATGATTTAATTTAGCTCTCCTAATTTTCCCCACTATTTCTGCCTCTAAATCAAATCCATTTGATTTTATTCCTAATTTCGCTATTGAATCTGATTTGAATCCCCATAAACCAGTACATAAATCTGATAATTTTCTTCTATTTCTAACACTAGAAACCTTTGATAAGAAACGATTTCCAAAATTATGCAGATGACCCATTCCTTCTGGTATTCCTATACGAGACAAAAAACGAGAGCCGGAAACTACATCTGCCCCAGAATTTAACTCATCTATTATTTTTGAAGCATCTTCAAAAGAATATGAACCATCTGCATCCATGAACAAGACTAAATCTGTCATATTATCGTTCCAAACTTGTAATGCTTGTCTTATTGCAGCACCTTTTCCATGTGTTTCGTTTTGATCTATAATCAAATCGGAAAAATTTTGTGCTATAATTTTTGATAAGTCACTTGTACGTCCGTCAATTACGAAAATAAAAGAAATATTACTATTATTGAATAAAGTTGAAGACTTATAATTATCAAGTAAATATTGCAATCCTACCTCTTCATCCTTAACAGGAATGATGATGGTAACTGACTTCACATACCAGACGGAAGGTAGAGGGTTTTTCATTCTACTACATAGAAACTAGTGTTTGCCGTTTGATTGAAGACCTATAGGCCTTGTTGGCAACATATGAGAGAAGTGGCCGATGCAGTTATCCTTGCTGGAGGAAGAGGAACTAGGATGCTACCTGGAAGCATGTATACTCCTAAGGAAATAATGCCACTTATAGACACTCCAATAATAAATCATTTAATTTGGGAGGCTTGTAAAGCGGGTGTAAAAAGGATTCACATAGTAGTCTCACCACATAAAAAAGAAACACTTGCGAAAAAACTCACTGAAAGTGTTGACTGGATAAGTGAAGCCAGACCTGATTTACCAAGAATATCATTAGAGCCTGTTCCTGAAAAGGTAGAGTTATCCTTTCATGAACAGACAATTCCGGGAGGAGTGGGGGACGCAATATCACTTGTTACTAAATTTATTAAAGGTCCTTTTTTAGTATTATTGGGTGATAATTTACTAATAAAGAACCATGTAGGGGCTAATAAATCTGGTCCAAAATTTGCATCTAGCAGTTGTAAGAAATTAGTAGATTATTTCTACAAGAATGGAATTCCTTGTACGGGAATCTTAGAAGTTCCGGATGAAGAAGTCGAAAAATATGGGATTGTAGAATTAGAGAATGGTTTAATTAAAGGAATAATAGAAAAGCCCAAAATTATTGATTCCCCAAGCAATTTTATTCTTTGCGGGAGATATCTGCTACCTGAAAATACAGGAGAATTACTAAAATTATATTCTAGCTCAGAGTATGGAGAACTACAATCAATTGCATTATTTGAACATTTAATTAGAAATGAGGGTTTTGGAGCAGTAAATATGAATGAATTCGAATTATATGACAGTGGAGACCCAATAAATTGGCTTAAATCGCAGATAGATCATGCGTTACGAAGAGATGATTTGAAAGAAGAAATTTTAGACTGGATTGGTAAAAGGACTTCTGAGATAAAACAATAATCTTAATGTATAGTAAGAATATCTCCTGTCCATAAAAATATAAGAATTTCTTCGGTTATTCCCTTACCAAAACCTACAATCATACCTCCAGTCGAACCTATGTAATTCTCTTCCCAATTTCCATTTTCTTCTTTTAATAACCATATCATCCCAGAACAAAAATCGCCATATAGATATCCATCTCGGAGCGATTCTGGACCCCAATCCATCCAATAACCTCCCGTAATTGAACAATTACCTCCTTGGTGACCATAGTACTTTACTGGATAAGTTAAGTTATCATCTTGATAATTTTCATCTGATTCACAATCGGAATTCTTATCAAAATTTTGAAATGCTTCTTTTGAAGACCAACCTAAATTTTTAGTTTCATTTAGTGGGACTAAATTCACTTCCTCCCAACAATTCTGACCTACATCACTGATCCATAGCATATTATCAGCGCCAAGGGAGAATCTCCAAGGATTTCTCAATCCATAATGCAAAACATAAGAATCTTGGTCAGAACTTTCCAATACAGGTTTAATCTCATTATCTAAAAATGAAAACAAGTTTATTGTACCCAGAGAGTTATTCTTATTTTGCCCATGTCCGTCAGGATCACTACCGCTTCCACCATCTCCTAAACCTAGTAAATATTGATTATTACCTATGCTTAATAGCTGCCCTCCATTGTGATTCCGATATGGTTGATCGATAATACGTAATGTTGTTATTGTAGATTTATCTATCAAACCGTCATCTCCAACTTGTAAAGATGCTAAAATTAAATCAGATTGATTATCGCCCTCACAAGGCCCATTTTCGATATAAGATATCAATATTAGATTTGAATTTGTAAATTCATCATCAAAAGCAAAACCCAAGAGTCCTTGTTCCATGTGGCATCGGCTAACTAATGAACTCAAATCCACAACTTCACTTAGTGAAGTTCCATCCCATGATCTTATGAATCCGCTCAGGTAAATTATCCATAAATCACCATTCTCTGGATTAGAAAGTGAATAATGTGGAGTTTCCCTACCTGGTATATATATCTCACACTCAAGATTAAAATCTTCTATTAGCGTACAATCCTGTTCAGTCGGAGATGGCCATTCAAAGCCATTATCAGATCCTAAGCATCCTGTCAAACCTGAACACAAAAGTAAAACTGAAACAAGTGCGGATTTAGACATCTAAATTCCTCAACTTAGGTAAGCTTGAATCCCTGGAACATTAGAAACCGCAGCTCCGTATGTCCCAAGATGCGTAGTTGAGTTAGTAATTACCATTCCATCGGTGTTCAGCAAATCATTCAGTATTTCTTTTCCTTCTGAATCATCATTGAGACTAACTAAAGCATTCTGAACTTTAATCACTGTTTCTTCATCCATTGTATCTGGATTGTACAAAGCAGGATGGCTAGGAGCTTGTCCAAAAGGAGGAAGCATGACATATTCATCAACTTCTAAACACCAATCATATGCATCTTCGCCTGTACAATATGAATCAACAACTGAATCTTTAGCCAAAGTTACATCCCCAGTACCATCAGAGAGGCATCTTAGTGCTCCTTTATATGATGAATAAGGAGTCCCTCCTTCTGGTATACTAGAATCTTCGGAGAAGAAGGTCGTAACAGTATCCCTTAAAGACTCGATTTCATTAGGATCGCCTTGAACTTCAGCATAGCCATTAGCAATTAGATATCCCATAGGAATAAGCATACCAGCACTCTTCAACCATCCTGTGTGACAAGATTTTTTGCCTTTCATTAGTGCGAAGGGGTCTGTAGTATCATCATCATCCAAATATGCTAAAGCCATATCAGAATCTGCCCTTACCCATGCCGTAGCATTGTAATAAATTCGTCCATCTGACTTTTGTTCAGCTGCAAGAACTTCAAGATCATACATCTCCCATGCAAGCCACGCAGAAGCTCCATCCATAAAAGCGAGATCTGCATTTCCTTTATCTACAGCTTCGATGGCAGCTATTGAATCGGTGACAGGATATATTTCAACATCCATGCCTGTGAGAGATTCCATCTTATCTGCCAAATGTTGTGGATTTTTATCCCAAATTAAGTAAGCTTCTTGGATTTCAAAAGCTATTACTAAGCAATTATTCCTATCTTCACACTCCTCGTAGTCTACATCGAAAGCAATATACAAAGCCGCTGCTAATATTATTATAGTTACCATTCCTATTGCTTTATTTTTTGTGATCCAATCGGATGCACTTACTTCGTCCATGCTACTTCGAAAGACATGATATACATAAAATTTAGGATGGCCTAAACTTTTGTTTTGATAATTGTAAAATATATGCAGGGAAATTATTTATTATCTATTAATAACTAGAATAAATGTGAGATATAAAAGATTCTTGCCCCCAGCAATACTTCTAATTTTAACAATAATATTGAATATAATCGGTAATTACTTAATTTTCCTTGGTGG
>QQRX01000091.1:9310-10575 GCA_003602595.1 Candidatus Poseidoniales archaeon
ATGTAAATCAAAATGATGGCGATAAAGCTAGAATTGTGGGGTTTAGTTCTATAGCACTTAGTGGCTTTGCTATTCTTTTGATGATTGTTTTTGGAGTTATTTCTATTCTTTCTTCTCTTGGTACGGGACTGGGTTTTTCTGGAGGAACATGTGATAGTTTCTGTGAAAGGACATGGTTAGCCGCACTTTTTAGCGGTAAATTGAGCATATATCTATTTCTCATAGGATTGATATCGTTAGCTAGGCCTTGGTCTTGGATACCAGAATCATGGGTTTCTCGAATATTTTCTGATGAAGAAGAATAAACATATTTTATATTCATTTGCTCACGCCATCTAATTTGAAATTATGAATGAAAATCTTCCCGTCTCGCAGTTTATTGAGTTTGATTTGGATGACATAGAACTATGGGAATTGATTAGTACACCAGGTAATCTAAATCATGCTCATCCATATTGTCTTTCAAATGAAATTATTTCTTGGAATGATGATGGACATTCGGATCGTCTTATTTACTTAAATGGCAGGAACTATATCAGGAAATTCAATACATGGGAAGAAAAACAAGGATTCACTTTAAACATAGGAGAAGAAAATGGATCTCAATCCTTTGTGAAATGGGAAATAAGTACTATATCCACTAATAAAACTCTATTGAAGATTACAGTATACCCCTACATTCTTTCAAAATTCCCCAGACCATTCAGAAAAATGCTCCATATTTTTTGGGTTAAACCTAGGCTTGAAAAATATCTCAATTCTGTTCTATTGGGTTTCTTATACTATTCAGAAAATGGTTCATCAGTACCTAAGAATCATTTTGGGAAGCATCCTTGGTTTTCTTGATATAATTTTATTGGTTACTAGAATAGTTTTTTCTGTATTTTAGATTCTTTTTTTCTAGGCCTTTTCCTACTTCCATGAACCTGCAAAACTCTTTTACTAATTCTGCGAGCATCTTCTCCTGATCTAGCAGAATAACTTCTTTTTATGCCTTCTTTTCTACTTTCTAACTCATTTGTGAGAGGCAATGGATATTCTACACCTATTCTGCACATAATATTCTCTTGCAATTCCTTAGGCATTAACCAAGGTTCGTGAATATAGGCAGTAGGAACCATAGATAATTCAGGAATCCATTTTCTGATATAATCTCCATTTTTATCATGATCTTTACCTTGTTTTGTCATGGAATAGGCTCTGATGGTATTTATTCCAGTAGTTCCTGATTGCATCCCAACTTGAGTCCAATGTATTCCTGGCTC
>QQRX01000092.1 GCA_003602595.1 Candidatus Poseidoniales archaeon
GGAGAAGGAAAAGGTATAGTTTCTCATTTTGGATTACAAGGAAGAGTAAATTTTGAAGTTGGCTCATATTCTAAAGCATTAGGAGTACAAGGTGGAATCCTTGCGGGCAGTGATGATGTCCGAAGACACGCCCTTAATCACAGCCGCTCATGGCTACTCTCCGGTAGCCAACCCCCTGCTGTGGCAGCTGCCCAAAAGGCATCTATAGAAGTACTTATGAGTGAGCCAGAACATGTTGAAAAATTATGGAATAATACAAATTATTTTAGAGAAAATCTTCAATCTCTCGGCTTTGACACTGGAGCTAGTGAAACACCAATTATCCCTGTGATGTGTAAGGAAAGTAAGAAAGCCCAAGCAATGTCCAGAGAATTAAGAAATGAAGGTGTAATGGTTGGAGCCATTGTATTCCCAATGGTCGCAGCGAATAAAGCTAGAGTTCGTGCACAAATGTCCGCTGGCTTGAGTCGTGAAGATATAGACATAGTTCTATCTGCGTTTGAAAAATGTGGTAAAAAAATAGGATTAATATAATCTTTTATATATTTTTAAAATAACCAATAAAGGCATTATTGAGCGGAGAGATTATCACTGCCTCTCTCTCAGATATGATTCTGAGATTACATGTCCGAGGAAGAGGAACTGTTCACAATTACTACTAAACATCTCAATTCAGGTATGAGGGGAATACCAGTAGGTACTTGTCAAACATCATACGTTGATCCTCTCGAAGGGGTTCATTATGTCGGATACCCTGTTGGCGACTTAGCAAATATGGAAGAAGAAGATGTAATCTTTCTTTTACTCTATAAGCATCTGCCTTCTACTGAAGAATCAATTACTTTCCGCAAAGAACTTGCTCATAGGGCAGAAGAAATGCCAACTGGTGCATTAAGGGTACTGGAATCTTTGACTCCTGGAAATGGGCATCCTATGGATTGGCTTTCAATAGGAATTATGGCATTAGGTGCTGCTGAGACCACAGGTGATGTACGAATAGACTCTATGAATTTAATAGCCAGGATGCCAGAACTTATGGCACGAATTTTCTTACTTAGAGGAGGTACAAAAGAATCATTAAGACCTCGTAAACCAGAATTAGGATTGGTAGAAAACTTTGTTCACATGCTTGGAAAAGATGGAGAAGAAGCCGAAAAGATGACCCGGGTCATCAAATTCTTTTTCATTCTGCATATGGATCATGGAGGAGGTAATCTGTCAACTTTCGCTGGTAAAGCAGTGGCTTCTGGCAGAGCATCTGTTTATGCCTCTTTAGCAAGTGCAATGAATGCTTTATCTGGGCCTTTACATGGCAGGGCCAACCAATCATGTTTAGAATTTGTTCAACGTATTGGCACTTCTGATCATTCTGAGATAGAAAAATTTGTTCGTTCAGAATTGGCTGCACGTAGACCAATTTATGGCTTTGGTCATGGGGTACTTAGAGCTGAAGACCCTCGTGCCCGACTTTTAATAGAATTAGGGCAACAAGTTTGCCCGGATGATGAAAATTTCAAAATAGCCAAAGCACTTAGGGAAGTTGTTCCTGAAATATTAAAAGAAATACCAAAAATTAGTAATCCCTATCCTAATGTCGATTTAGCCAGTGGTAGTTTATTACATTCAGTAGGATTTAGGAAACCAGATTATTATACTACTTTTTTTGGTTGGGCTCGAGTAGCCGGTATTTGTGCTCAAATAATGGATGAAAGAAAATCTAGAGACGGCAGAGGAACACCAATATATAGGCCTAAGTATATAGCCGAAAATCAACCAAAAAAGAGACTTTAAAATTACTTACTGTGTGTTTTTCCAGTACCTCTATGGCCAATTATTCTTGATACTTCCCATGGCATATTAATTTCACTAGTTTCTTTTAATATAGCATCCATACTTCTCTCCCATGACCATTTCTTACTCCAATTAGTAACAAAATTTCTTCTTTCATTATCTGTTAGTTCATGCCAAGGAGTTATTTCTTTATTATATTCTGAGATTATATTTCGGTGTTCTGTTTTTGGAGTATTATCTAATTCCTGTCTTTTCTCATCCGTCAGAGGTTGTGTTGATGGTTTTGTCCAACGTGCATGTCCAGTATCTAATGTTACTACTTCCGGAGATAAATAATCAGTTATTCCAGTGAGTCCTGCATCCAGCAGTAATCTTTCATATTTTGATTCACAAGGCCAAACATAAACTGGATAACCTCTTCTATATTTATTTAATCTTTCCAGTTTTTTACCTTTTAGTCCTACGGTTATTCCAAAATTAATCCTACTTTCAATACCTTTTAGATATTGCATAGAACAAGGTAGCATCGGCGACCCCTCTTTTCTTTGCTTATTCATTAATCTGGGAAGTGAATTAGATAAAAATGATGGAGCAGCAGCTATTCTTTGTGTTTTCCAAGTCCCCCATTGTCTAAGATACGGTCGAATTCTACTAAATCTAAATTTACTTTTTGTCTTTTTTGCTGCTGAAATTATTTTTGGCTCAAAAGAGTATACTATTGTCCCACTTTCTCCTAAATCAATTGACTTCAACGACTCTTCTAATTTTTCAATCATTTTAATCATATGTAGTTCCCTAGCTTTACCTCCAATCCAACCGCCACCTTTGCCACTAGAAGGATGCGGTGGTTTGAGTTCTATACAAGAAAAAGCCCCCTCCTCTGTCCACCTTCTTACAAAATTTTTATTTTTTAACAGGTCATCAAAAGTTTCAACATAATCTGGAAGCTCATCCATCAGCATTGTTTCAGGATAGTCTCCAAATTCAGTTTTTGAGTCATGATGGAGGACTAGTTGCTTATCTTCTGTTAACCTAAGATCAAACTCCACTCCATCACTGACTTGTATGCCATAGGATATCGCTTCTATCGTATTCTCCCGCGGTTGCACCCATTCCGCTGAAGTTGCCATGTTCACTCCAAATTGTGTTTGTACATAACTCTCATCATTAATTCTTAAGATTCGCCCCAATGATAAAACCGTAGGACATCTCCGAGAGGATAGGTATTGACATGTCAGAGACAATAGAATTAGACCGAGAATCAAATCCACAAGCAGTTAGGGGCTACGCATATTTTGACTGGGCCAAGTCATCATTTGAGACGAGTGTCACCGTTGCAGTACTCCCAATATGGTTTGCTTATTTATTCTTGAAAGCAAATGGTCTGACTACTACCATAGGATCAATTGATTTCACTGGAGATGCTATTTGGTCATTTTCTGTTTCTGGTGCAGCATTATTAGTAGCCCTAGTAAGCCCTTCATTTGGAGTAATAGCCGATCGTCGAGCAATTAAGATGTGGTGGCTAAGAATATTGACATATGTAGGGGCTGGTTCAACTGTATTATTGGCAATTGCACCGCTTCTCCCAATTAGCACCCAATGGGTTTGGCTAATGGTAATGTTCGTAATTGCCAATGTCGGTTTAAATGGTGCTAGTGTATTTTACAACTCATTATTGCCCCATATGGGAACAGACGATGAAATGGATTCAATTTCCAATAAAGCATTCGCTTACGGTTACTTTGGAGGGGGAATATTATTACTCATTCATTTAGTGATGACAATAGTACTTGTTGATTCAGAGGGAGAGATGTACTCATGGGTAATACCCTCAATAATGGCCTCATCTGGATTATGGTGGTATGGATTCGCACTTTTGACATTCAAGTGGGTGCCCGAACCTCCTATAGAAAATGAAATGGATGCATTATCTATTTTAGACTCTGCAAAATTAGCCTTCTCAGAGATTAGAAAAACTCTTGGTGAAGTACCAAAATTTAGGACACTATTTATCTACATGCTAGCATATTTCTTCTTTATAGATGGAATA
Organism: Candidatus Poseidoniales archaeon; assembly: GCA_003602595.1. Taxonomy (GTDB): domain Archaea; phylum Thermoplasmatota; class Poseidoniia; order Poseidoniales; family Thalassarchaeaceae; genus MGIIb-O3. The sequence continues at coordinate 3,845 of QQRX01000092.1, forward strand.
AACACTGTTACCGCATTAGGTGGAATATATGGTCCTGTGGTTCTTGGAATTACTACTACTTTTTTGATGGTTGCTATATTGATGGTTCAGATTGTTGCAGCACCCTCAGCTCTCGCTTTTACGAGACTAGCCGAAAAAATAGGCACTAAAAAAGCCCTTACAACATCATTAGTTGGTTGGATATTACTTTGTTTTGCTGCACTAGCATTTGCACCACTAGAATTGGATTCTCACGATCAGCATGACATAATGTATGAGTGGGACGAATCACAAAATAACTACAGAGTTACTGTATCTAGTTCTGCTCCTAGTTTAGCACAAAAAATTGAATTCTCAGATTCTGAATTTGATGAGCAAGAATGGGTAAAAAATTGGGTAGATTATTTACCTCTTAAACAAGATAAATATGTAACGGATTATATTTTATATGACTGGCAATGGCCTTCTGAAGGAGAAAAATTTGTAAAATCAGTTGACATTACTTCTACAGAATTGATAAATTCTGGAATATTGGAAAGTTTTGATGACACTAGATTCAGTGTCAGCATATTACATGAAGATGGCTCCACATATACCTCAAACGTAGGAATAGATCATCCTACTAATCTTGGCGATGGTGTTTTGGATTTTGTGCCAGAGAATGCTCGTAAATTTGTGTGGGATCCTCTGGGTCTGAATGTTGGAATCCAATTCATAATACTTGGTGCAGCAATGGGTTCTGTTCTTGGAGGTTCACAAGGCCTTGCTAGAAGCTTATTTGGTCAAATGGTCCCTGAAACCAGAAGTGCAGAATTTTTTGGTTTCTTCGGTTTCTTTGGTAAAGTAGCAGCTTTATTGGGGCCACTTATTTATGGAATTATGACAGTAATGTTTGATAGTAGAGTAGGAATTCTTAGTATTGCAATTCTTATTTTAGTTGGTGCAATTATTCTGAGGACTGTAGATGTTGAACAGGGAAGGATGGATGCACAGGCAGAAGATGCACGTAATCGTGGTTTGAATTAATTTGAAGGTTTTTTGCTAAATACTATTTTATCTAATACTAACGATATCTCAAGCAGGATTAACATTGGGCCTCCTACTAAGAATAATGAAAGTGGATCAGGTGGAGAAATTAATGCGCCAAATAAAAGTGCTGCAAACCACAAAACTCTTCTATTTTCTAAAATAGTTTCTCTTTTGACAAATTTTACTCTAATCAGTAATATTGTCACTAAAGGTATTTGGAAGCCTATTATTGAGGAAAAATATAGTCCAGTTATGAAAGTTATCCATGATTTTAAGCGCCAAGTTGAAGATAATCCTGAAGACGTTGCATCCCGAGATAAATAGTCCAACAACATAGGGATTAATATTTCATGAGAGTAAATTATCCCTGCCATAGCCAAAAATAGAGAGATAATTATTATTGGTATAATTCTTCCAATTTTCCAATCAAAATTATATTTATTCCTTATTTTGGTCCTTTTAATTATTTTATGACTATTGGCAGCAATATCTATTATAAATATAAAAATTAGTAGTAAAAAACCTATCTGAGTCCCCATTTGAAGTTGTAATAATATCACTTCCATTGGTTGTAAGATAATTATTTCGACATTACTTGGCTTGTATCCTTCAGAACTAAGTAACAACTCAATTATTTCTTCACTAATAGGATAACCGATTAAAAAACCTACAATAAATATAATCATGAAAGCATAAGATCTATTTTGTAAATGTTGAATAAACTCTCTCATTTCAGCGCGAGGAATAATATCTCTATATTTTTCATCTGCAGTTATTTTCTCACAACCATTTATTTATTTTCTTATAATTATTGATAATACATCTCCATCTTTTAGAGTATGTTCTAGACCAACTCTTTGCCAATCGAATTTTGCACTCGGACCTCTAACTCTTGCATATCTAAATTTCCTAACAAAATCTCTATGTAATTTTACACAAACATCTCTTACAGTCGATGTATCCTTTACAATTAATGGCTCAATCATATCTGCTTCTTGGCCTTGGGGCTTGAGATATATCGACATAAAGTGTAAATTGTCATAAATAAAATCTTTCATATCTTCAATACCAAAACCAGTTTTTGCTGAAACTTCCAGCACTGGCCATCCATCAGGCAAACTATCTCTTGCACTCTGCAAGTCCTTTTCATTAGCTAAATCAACTTTATTTAGAACAACTACTGCATTACTATAGATCCTGTTACCTGCCAATGTATCTACTATATTATCATCTGTAACGTTAGTCCTGAGAGTTACAGTTGCCGAGACAATTCCAAAACTTCTCACAATGTCTTGTATTTCTTCATCCGATAGATTCGTTTGTTGTACTGTCGATCTTACTACAATACCTCCTCTATTTGTTCTAGTTATGAAAACTTGAGGTACTGGTTGATTCAGTCTTAACCCTCCTCTCCACAATTCATAATCTAGGATATTGAAGTGAGACTCCTGAAATGGATCGACTACGTAAAGAACCATATCTGCTCCTCTTATTACGTTTAATATCTCTCTACCTCTGCCTTTTCCTTCTGCAGCTCCTTTGATTAGTCCGGGAAGATCTAGAATCTGTATTTTAGCACCTTTATGCTCCATTAGTCCAGGGATACAAGTCAACGTTGTAAATGCAAAATTGCCAACATCCGACTCTACTTCGGTAAGTTGCGAGATAAGACTAGACTTCCCAACACTTGGAAAACCAACTAAAGCCACCGACGCGTCTCCTGATTTTTTAACTTCAAATCCGGGACCACCTCCACTGGCTTTTGCATGCGCTTGTGCTTTCTCTTTCCTCTCTCTTAGAGCGGCTATTTTAGCCTTTAATTTACCAAGATGGCCTTGAGTGGCTTTATTCGACTTTGTCTTGGTAATTTCATCTTCCAATGACTTGATCTGTTCTTCAATGGTTGCCATTGTCTACTCTCTCCTTACTAGGCGTGTCTCATTTATTTTAGTTTACATGCTCCACGCTGAGGCACATGTTATTGAATCCGGTGGCTAATCATGTAGTTCTCACAGTGAGTAAGACTTATTCTACTTGCGCGAAGAGCAATATATAGATGGCAGATGTAATACTCTATCTGGTAAATCGCGATTCTTTAGATTCTATATTGAATTATACCGTATCCAATCTAATTGAATCAATAAATGAAAAAGAATTAACTCTTATAAGGCCAAAAATCTTTCCTGATTTTCATCGAGATTTTGATGTAGATATTGAGGGTGAAATTTTAGATATTTTCGATAAAAATGAATCTTTACTGGAAGGCAATGAAATAATCTCGAATATCAATTATGAATTCAGAAATGATTTAATTTTGTTACTCGCCAAATGGTCTTCTGTTGCTCAATGGACTTGTTGGGATGCAAGATTATTCCTTTATGTAGAGCCATTTTTAGAAAAAAAAATAATAAATATAGAAGATTTTTTAAAGCCTAAAATATGGGAAAATTTCTATAATCAAATTTCTATCTTGGATCAGCGTTTTTTTTCAGAATCGATAGTTATGGATTGGATGGATAGAAGAGAAAAGTTAGGCGAAACTATGGAACCATCTGAAGATCCGAAGATTTTGCCAACTATGAATTCACACAATGAATTAAGTAAATTATTATTCAACTTTATTATAAAAACCTCATATCCGGATTTGGATTTAATGATAGGTCGAGATTACTTAGATTCTGAATTATGGCATTTAGGTAAGAATAATATTGGAAGTTATTGAGGTAAAAATATGGACGAACTCTCCTTAAAACCTCTACCTCCAAACGATGTCGTGGATTCTTGTGTAGTTGTTTTAGGGCGTTTCCAACCTCTCCATTTAGGCCATACTTCACTTATTAAAGCAGCAGAAGAATGGCGTTTAAAAAATTCTGCAGATTCCCAACTCGTTTTGTGTATAGGCTCTTCAAATAAGCCAGAATCAATGACAAATCCCTGGAATTATAATGAAAGAGAAGAAATGATTAGATCATGGTTAAAAAATGAACAAGGTTTTGATAATGTGAAAATAGTTAGTATACCTGATATTGATAATCCTCCTATGTGGGTATCACATGCAGAAAAATATCATGGTAAGAATGGATCATTTTTTACTAGTGATAGTTTTTCTGCAGAACTCTATAGCAAAGCAGGTTGGAATGTTGTCAAATTTCCTTTAGAAAAAAGAGACCAATATGAGGGATGGAGAGTTAGAGCCACGGCACTAATGCTATCAACAATTAATGATGATGAAGCTATTAGGACAGTACTTTCATTATCTCTGCCAGAATCTACAATTGATTATCTAATTAAGATTGACGGTTTTAGAAGGTTGGCATTTTTGGTTGAGGGAGGAGAGCCTGTAGGTTGAGGAAATTACTTTCACCAAATAATAGCATTTGCACCCCAAGCCAAACCTCCTCCAAAACCTACTGTAATTATCAAATCTCCTTGCTTTATTTTTCCCGCTTTTACTGATTCTGCCAAAGCAATTGGGACACTTGCAGCAGCTGTATTGCCGTATTTGTCTAAATTTGTGTATACTTTATCCATAGATAATCCAAGATTCTCCATTCCGGCCTTAATTATATTGTAATTTGCTTGGTGCGGTATTATCATACCAATATCTTCTATTTCCATATCAATCTGATTTAATATTCCTTTTACCGCTTGTGGAAAAGCCTCTACAGCAAAATTCCAAACTGCTCTTCCATCCATGTGGAAATATTGTTCGCCATCAATAAAATTCTCGGAAAATATGTTTTTCCTGACTCCTCCAGCGGGTATCTGTATAACTTCTGCACCCGAACCATCAGATTTTAACCAACT
>QQRX01000093.1 GCA_003602595.1 Candidatus Poseidoniales archaeon
CCTGTCCTTCTTCAACCTGTCCGTTGGATTAAATGGTCTTTTTTGCTAATCGGCATACCTTAACAAAGTTAGAAAATATTTTCTGACCATATTCTGAATGGTCTACTTCTGGGTGAAATTGTAAGCCAAATCTAGTTGATTTGTCGTTTTCCATAGCTTGTACTTTACACGAATCGCTGTATGCTGTAATCTTAAATCCTGGAGGTATATTGACAACTTCATCATTATGACTTTCCCAGACCCTTTGACTTTTTGGCGTATCTTGAAATAATTTACCGCCTGAATCTACTAAAGTTATTTTTGCCTCTCCAAATTCTGGTTTTGGTGCTTCTGCGGAATTGCCACCATAAAAATCAGCCATGAATTGATGACCAGCGCAAATTCCTAGAATTGGTACATCCAACTGTAGATATTCGGCACAATTACCTAACTCTCCTGTAAGGCCAACTCTTGCTGCTCCTCCTGAAAGTATCAATCCGTCAACTTCTCTAAATTCAGATAAAGGTGTTTTATTTGATAGAATTTTAGTATCGACGCCTAAATAACGTAACATCCTCCACTCTCTGTGAGTCCACTGTCCTCCATTATCAACAACATCAATCACAAGGTGGCTATCGGCCATATTTCAACCGGAAAGTTGGCGGGTCATGAATGATGTCCTTGTTAAAGGTTGAAAAAGAGTATCACGGTCGGAGTACTCCAAGCCCTGATGGTGTAGTGGCCTATCATGCAGCCCTGTCGAGGCTGCGACCCGGGTTCAAATCCCGGTCGGGGCGCCAATAACTGCATTATTTTAGCCATGCTTCAAATGAACATAGTCTGAGTGTTGGACCATAATCACGTTTAATTTTTAATTCTGGTTTTGGCTTATTTAAAATACACTCAGGAAGTAGTTGTTGTATTATTTGATTTGTTTTTTCAATTTCTTCCTCCTCAACAATTAATCTACCCCTAATTAACGAATGGGAGGTATTATCTAAGAGGGGAATCAGTTTAGGCAACAATTCTAATGTCCGATGAGGAAGATTGATTAAAATCATATCCCATTTTCCAAGATATTCGGGGCATGAGAGCAAATCCATAGCATCGGCAATTCCAACCAAGCGATTTGGATATACCCAATCAATTTTTTTTGCAGTCTCTGGATAGGGTCTTTTATCCCAGTTTGACATATTTTCAAAAAGAATTTTGACTGCTTCTTGATTCAAATCGGAAGAAAGAAGATTATCTACCAGGTCTGGTTCTGATAATAATGAAGACACGGCAGGCCCGACACCACAAAATGGATCACAGACGTTAATTGGTCGATTGATTAGATGTTTCAATTCTTTGGCAAATAGTAAAGTTTCTTGTCTTTCAGTTTGTAATTTTGTAGAAAAATAAGCTTTAGTAGGATCGCATATTATTTTTAATCCAGATTCCTTTATTGTAACCTTGGTTTTACACAACTCTTTAGGTATATTTTCCAAAATTATCTGATTATTGTGTCTAACTCCTATGGGAATCAATTGTCTGATACGAAATTCTCCCTTGACTCCCTGGTCAGCTAATACTAATCTCAAATTGGGATGCGAAATCAGTTTTGCATTTGCAATTTGGGAAGAAAAGGAGAGGATTTGTTTATCTAATTTAATTATCATCATGTCTCCAACAAATTCATGAGATGTTGGCCATAATTCTTCAAATTTTTCATAATTATTCTTATCTATTAATGAAGATAAATGAGTTAACCAATCAGGATTTATTCGACTATCGAATTTATATTTTGCATTGATTATTTTATATTTAGATAATTCGTTTGGTAAATCTTTTGGTAAATTTGTACTCAGAGGAATTAAACGATATTTTTCGTCTTTACTTGGGTAAATCAATTTTCCATCAGCCAACCAATTATTATTTTTTAGCAAGAGAAGTACTTGTTCGACTTCACGGTTCGGTACTTGGAGGTGCTGCATCATATTCATGATGGGGGAGGGCGTAGCCGGCTTCAGAATGACGGTGGGGAATGTACTTTCTGGTTTGTGGCTAATTGGTATTGGCCCAGGAAATTTACAACAGATGACTTTGGAGGCTAAAGAAATTGCAACAAAATGTTCTAAGAGATATTTAGAAGGATATACAGCGATTTTACCGAAAGATCAAGAAAATGAATTAGAGAATATAATTGGTGTATGGAAGAAAGTCATGAGAGAAGAGATAGAAAATCCACGGGAAATCCTAGATGAGGCGAAAAAAGAGGCCGTTTGTATACTTGTTGTTGGGGATCCAATGCAGGCCACAACCCATGTTGACTTGGAGATGTATTGCCATGATGAAGGAATAGATTTTAACATTATACCGGGACTATCAGCTACTTCTTTGGCTGTTTCCATGTCTGGTTTACAATCCTATAAATTTGGAAGACAGGTAACGCTTCCATATGCTTATGGAAATTATTTGGCCACTTCGCCCCTTAAATTAATACAAAAAAATAAAATGAATAATCTGCATACACTAGTATTGTTTGATTTGGATCCTAGTGGGATGGGGGTTGAAACTCCTCAACCAATGATGCCATCAGAGGCTATCAAAATATTACAGAAAATGTATGAGAAATTAAGTAATGAAGAGGAATTATTGGATGTTGAGTCGCCTCTTACTTGGGATGGAATACTACTAAGTGACCTTGGAACTAAAGAACAAAGAATCACCTCAGGGAGTTTAAATGAATTATCTACTCAAGATGTAGGTGTCATACATTGTATGGTTATACCTGCAAATTTTTCAGAAATGGAAAAGGAAGCATTCAATCGTAGACGCATGGTGGAGTAGGTTAGGTTATAGTATGGCAAAGCCTCCAGCCGAAGTTAGTTTTCCGGGCGATAAAAATCGTAGAAAAAAGGTAAGAGTTAGGGGGATAAAAAAGGCATCAAAGGACATCCAAAAAAGATTGGAAAAAAATTTAAGTGAATTATTGGAAGATCCTGAAATTTTTTTACCGGATATAAAGGGAGCTCTTGGGAAAAAAACACTTTTTGGCAGAAATAAAGATTTGATGGCTATTACTTTACAAGATATTGACATGGTATCAAAAAAAAGGCATGATAAAAAGTGGTTAACTAAAAGAATGTCTAAAAAGAGTGGTGATGTAGTTTCAAGAGCTTTAGCAGGTAGTTTATTGGCCGCTTCCGGAGATGATTTTTCAACAGTATCTGTTTTCAGGAATCCTTTATTTGGATCTGCAAGTTATATTCGAAGAGGAGGAGGTAAACAAAGTCACTTAGCAGGAATTCAAAATTTTAATCATTCGAAATTAAGGATGTTGGTTTGGGATGATCATGCGAAAGCAGGACAATGGTTTTTTTCATGGGATAAGGGGTTTGTTTTTACTGGTAAAGATCCTGATCCTCCTGATGAATGGATAGAATATGTATTGAGAAATGCAACTATCGAATTAACAGGTAAAGAAATAAAATATTCAAGAGGTCTAGATAAGTCAATAGTTGAAAACAAATTGTATACTGACAATGGTTGGTTAAGATTAGAATTTGAAAATGGTGTTACTGTTGGTATATCCAAAGAGTCTCTGATTGGCACTAAAGAGTCTTTTGTTCAAAGCGTTGCGATGTCAATGATGCCTCCAAAGATTAGTTCTATTGTGAAATCAGAATGGATATGGAAACCAGAAGGGTGGCCGAAAGAGAAAGAATTGCCTACTGAAGGATTGGAAAGGGTTGAAGAAGTTATTCAACAATGGTTATTGATGATATATGATGATAAGAAGTTGGCAAACGCTTGTAGAATTAGTATACTAAATTCAATTAAAGAAGGTTTTGTGGTTGGAAGTTCTTGGTATCATTCAGAAAATATGGAAATGATGCTAGAGAATATGAATGGAAGTCAGGATGAAAAAGATGCTATTGCCTGTGTAATTAATTCTCTTGAGAGTGGGATACATGTTAGGGCTGATGGAGTTGTAATACATTTAGAAGAAATGGTAGTACGTTTTGAGGATGCTTCTT
>QQRX01000094.1 GCA_003602595.1 Candidatus Poseidoniales archaeon
TATGCATCTCAATGGTCTATACAAACCGGAGAGATTGAAACTTAGGTGAGTTAATTGGATATTGAATGGATTAAAGTGGAACCAGGTAAGATTTTCGTTGGTTCCGATAATCGTTCCATACTTTTCGGAGGTGTTGGCCCTAGACACGAAGTTAGAATCAATTATGCATTTGAGATTTCGTACCAACCAATAGACAAGGAGTCCTCTAAAATAATACTACAAGATGAAAACTGCCATGTTGCTTCAGAGTCAGAATGGACCCTTGCGATGGATAGATGCCTAATTATTGGGAATAATGAAGTTGAAGAATTATCTGATAGAATTCAAGGTTCTTATTGGTCAAAATATTGTGATGGTAGAGCACATATAGAAGATAATTGGTTAATGAAAGTTTCACGAAAGTGGGTTTCTGGAAAACCTAAATCTCACTTAATCCCGAAGGATGGTGATTGTAACTATTTTCGACTTGTTAGAAGAAGTAATACAACTTTTGAGAATTCAGCGCCACAGTTGCCTAATTCATCAGATAAATCGAGGATTTTAATTGAAGAATTAATGATTTCATTATTTTTCGGCATAATCCCGTCATTTGTTTGGGCGAGTTTTAATGCTAGTCCCGGATATATTTCAGAGGGATGGCTCAATCTCGTATTCGGAGGATTATTTATTGGAGTATTTACAATCATTTTCTGGAGGCCAAAAACTAAATCTTGGCATATAAATCAAATTCAATCTTTAGATTAGTACGAATCTAAATCTCCAATGAATGTTTGGTAACAATGGATACAGACATACTCACTCTCTTCAGTAAGTGGATTTTTATCCTTCTTAAATTGATTTTTACCAATAACAATTTTTTCATCACAAAATGCACACCTGACTACCCATGACATTAATTTTCCTCCTCAATATCAAAGTTTCCTAAAGTTCCAAAAGTTATACTTCCAGACCTGGGATAGGGGATTAAAACATTATTTTCATTAATTATTTTCCTTAGATTTTGTACTAACCATTGAGCCCCAAAGGCTGCAGCATATACAAAACCAAATTGTATATTCCCCGAATCTAATGCACCCTCATACTGACAAGAACCTGGTTTCTGATTAATGTCAGTAATAGACTCGACTATATTTCTTTTTGTAGTATAATCTACACTCATGAAATTATCTCCTCTACACCTCAAATCTAACCATATTGAATCGGTTGAATGGACTACTATCCTAGCATCTGAAGAATCTACACAAACAATAATTATGTCATTTTCTAAAATATCATTAGCTACTCTGACATCTTTCTCATGAGGAATGATTTCTAATTTTTCATTCTCAAAAGATGTTAAGTTTATCTTCGTTGCAAGAACTTTTGTTTGACCTACGTTCGAATGATTAAATCTTTGATGGAAAATATTTGATTCTTCAACTTTATCTGAATCATATAGATTGATATTTATTTTCATAAATTTCTGTAATAAATTACCTTGAGAAAGAGATGGGGCTAGTAATGATACGAGGTTCGAACCAATGCCCCCAACTCCAATAATTCCAATATTTAGATGATCTTTCATTGAAAATCCTCCAATTTTTGAAAAACATTCTCATATAATTTCATTTGTGTTGTTTTCTGTGTTTCTTCCCAATATTCCCAGTTGTTCCGTATGTTTTTTAATATCAGATCTCTCTTATTTGCAAATGAAAATTCACTATCAGTGCTTTCTAACTCAGCTAACCACTCTACATATTGACTTACTTTGTCGTATCTCATACTCTCCGAACTATTGCCTTGAAACCAACTAACTACAAGTGCTTTAGTCATTTCTTTTCTTAGTGTTCTCATATCTCTATCGAGTACAGATGTCATATCTTCAGAAAGGCAATTCATTACAGATACAATGTGGTCCCCTGGCCAAACTGGATAATTTACTGAGGGTTTTATTTCTAGGCAAATATGATTCCAGCGTCCATCCGCATGATCATACCAGTGTGTTTCAAAATTGATTAGTTTTTGAAATGTAAACAAAACTGACTTCAGGTTTCTATCACTCAATTCGATTTCATTAATCCTTTTTGACAATAAGTTTGCAATCTTTGGCTCGAAATTTATAGTCAGTCTGTAATTTATTCCTGACTCTCTTCCATTGATAAAAATATGACATTTCTTACATGAATCATATCCGTCATCTATCATGTTATCGATCTCTGCCCCCATCCTTTTTCTTTCAGATTCAATCCATTCTAGTGATTTATTATGTGCATCTAAGTTAGGTACTATAAATCTAAAAATTCCATTCCTTTTTTCGGAGGTGTATTCTTCCTCATTAATATCCATCTAAACACCTCCTAAATCTTCTATTTTTTCTGCTTCTTGTTTGACTAGATTTCTGTATGCAGTAATCCCTCTTAAGATATCGCAAATTTTATTCAATGATGATAAATTTATTTCCACATAACTTGTTAATGAAGAAATTGTTTCCTCATCTAAATCATGTCCATTATCTTCAATTAATTCTATAATTAGCCTAATGTCGTCTTTCATAATTAAATCCTCAATCATTATAGTTCACCTCTTGATTCTTTTTCCAAAAGCCCATATTGAACTCTCTTAGCTATTTTAGATTGAGGATTATATGCTAAATATTCATTATTTCCTAATACAATACATGATTCAATATCGCTCTTCCATGTTTTGATAGTATTCCAATCAGTATCACTAAAGTAAGCTTTACCAGATGGATGCGTGTGAATACAACATTTGAGAGGTAATTGCATTTTTTCTCCATTCTTTAATTCATATTCATGATTTTTGAATGAAACTAAAGATTCAGTACCGCTACTGATATACAGGTTATGCCTATTATCGACAATGACCATTACTTCTCTACTATCGAGTGTGTCAATAGATGCTTTCCAGATCGATGTTAGAAATGCTTCCGTTGAGTCATTCGGAAATAGAAATTGTATTTCCTCACCCATATCGTTGTATACATGACGTATAATTTGTTTCCATTCGTTGTTATTTTTTTCATTTTTATTATTTTTTTCTTTCATTTTTTCACCTTTTTTTTTATTTTTTTTATCATCAACATAGATTATACCCTATGCTGACTTACGTTAATCCCACTCTTACGAGTTTTATTCTATCAAATTGTGGTTTTTTCAATACCACATTTGGAATATAGTGTCAGTTACATATTCTTCCTTGGAATTCATTGAACACGAACGACATGTCTTTCTTCTTCCAACCGCAATAATCTGACATATTGCGCAAAGCCTTCTTGTGTCAACTAATCTAGGGCGTTTGGATTTTTCTTCCGGGCAATCATTGATTATTAGTTGGTTTTTGTACCATTTTCCGGAATATTTTGTTCCATTCGGCATTATTGTAATACCGAAACCGTGTCTTTTCCCATTTTTCCAAAATCCTTCATGACTCCAACCATCCGGTCTGGTCATTCTTCCTTGCCCATCAGGCCATTCTCCTTCAAACACATTTCCATTTGTAAATATTATTTTTCCTATCATTTTTTCACCTTTTTTTATTTTTTTTATCATCAACATAGAGTATACCCT
>QQRX01000095.1 GCA_003602595.1 Candidatus Poseidoniales archaeon
CTTCCTGATATAATGTATCCGAGAATGCTCCCTCCATTCAACAAAGGAAGTCCTGCTTGTGGTTTTCCTCTTGCTACCTGTGTCATTAGAGCTAGGTAACCGAACAAACCTCCAACCAGTGTCCCAAGTCCAACTAATAATGGTCCATAGTAAATAACATTATCCGGCCAAAAATCAAATATTACTGGACCTATCTCTGGCAAGAATGTAACACTTGAAATAACTAACATTCCAGGAAAAATAACATCACCAAGGCCCATAAATAATGCATCTCTAGATTTATTTTTTGATATTTTTTTATTGTCTTTCACCAATTTAACATCTTCTTCCTGCATAATTTTATCCGTTTCATTTCTAAATGTATACCCCTTTTCTTTGGGAGCAACCAGCAAAACAGGCAACTTCAGATCGATCATTGTATCAGCCAATTCTAACATATGTTTGCTCTTGTTTACTGCCCAATGGTCATATATGGCTGCTAAAGTCATGAAAATAATTATCAATATGGGGGTGAATGATACTCCAATCATTGTGATGACGCCTGCTCCAACCAAAACTCCAACACTATTAACAACATACCATTCTGGAAATTTATTTAATAAAATCATAAGTCCTACACTTACACTCAAGGATCCTATTATCATGAGTAATTCCAATGTCTCTATTGACAAGAATCCATTAGTAATGTTATCAAAGAGAACTCCTAAAAGAAAAATAAATGGCCATATTGAATATAATAAACTGAACCACAAAGCCGTCATAACAATTCCTTTAATCAAATAATCTAAACCTTTTCTTGCAAGCCATATTATTATTATTGTAAAGAAAAAAATCATTACTAATTGAAATATAATATTTACACCTTGCGTTGTTCCTTCTTCTCCATAAGCTCGGACTTCATCGTAATTATACACCGGCTGGATAAACAATCCAAGTAAAATAGAACTAACAAACATTCCTGCCATTCCAGTCATTGAAGCCCATTGTTCACGCATGGCCTGTAGTGTTTCTGACCCTCTATACTCTGACATGCTTCCACGACATTCAATACACATTTCACTTTGACCCTTCCATGGACGATACAGGCCAGAGCACTAACATACCTAGGATATGGTTGCAGGATAGTATTAATTCTGGAATTAAATTAGGATTAGATAATTGTTCGGAGATGCTTAAGAGAATTAATAATCCACAGAAAAATTTTCCTTCAATACATGTGGCAGGAACTAATGGAAAAGGATCCTTATGCGCTCATCTTTCAGCAATTGGTTCTAAAAATGAAGTTCTAATTGGCTTTTTCTCTTCTCCACATTTAATCACCGTTGAAGAAAGGATAAGAATTGATGGTAGGCCAGTAAGTGTAGAACTTTTCGAAAAATGCCTACTTTCTGTATATAAGGCATCATTGATGAAACCAATCCTTCAACCTACATTTTTTGAAATAACATTTCTTACATCGTTACTCGTATTTTCAGAAGCAGAAGTAGATGTAGCAATTATTGAAACAGGACTTGGCGGTAGACTTGATTGTACAAGATTAGTAGAAGCCGAGGTGTGTGCTATAACAACTATATCAAAAGATCATTCGGAGATATTAGGAGATACATTAGTAAAAATAGCATCGGAAAAGGCAGCAATATATCGTCAAAATAAACCATTATTTTCATTATATCATCCGGATCAAAATGTAAGGGAAGTTTTTATCAAAACCGCTGGAAGAGATTTAATATGGTTTAACCCCAAATCTAAAAATGCTTGGGAAATTTCTAAAGAATTTGCAATAATTATAGCAGATCACTTGGGTTGGTCAATAGAAAATTATGAACTTAATTGGCTAGGTAGATCTGAAGACAACATTACATGGATCCCAGGCGTTAGATGCAGAGTTAGTGCTGCACATAATATTGAAAGTATTGAAAATGAATTGAACTTATTAGAAGATGAAGTTGTGATGATAATCGGTATGTCTTCTAAACTCAATCTTCAAGAAACATTATCTCCTTTTATTGGCCGAGAAAAAATTGTACACACAATAATTACTGAACCACAAAATAGTCGTAAACCTCCAGTTACTACAGAAGAGATTCAAAACCAATTAAAACAATTTAATTATAAAAAATTAGAGCAAATTAATAACCCAAGTGAAGCATTGTTGAGGGCGGAAAAAATAGCTAAAGAATCCAATTGTTCCGTGTTGATAATAGGTAGCATATATCTGGTAGGAGAAATAATGAATTATGTAATAAATCGAGATTCCTTAGATTTATATGATATGTTGACTATTCATGAGTCGTTAAAATAGACAGTATGATTAGCCTTATACACGTGTCGTTACATTATGACTAGCAAGTGGGATCTAAGGTTTATTGATTTGGCACGACATATTTCTGAATGGAGCAAAGATCCGTCCACTAAAGTCGGCTGCGTTATAGTTGGAGAAGACAGAGAAATAAGATCAACAGGATTCAATGGATTCCCAAGGGGTATAGATGACACCTCAGAAAGATTGGAAGACCGTAATCAGAAATATCCTATGATCTGTCACGCGGAAGAAAATGCAATTATGCATGCTGCTCGTATCGGCGTCTCACTCAAAGGTACGATGGCATATGTTACATGGCCACCTTGTTCGAGATGTTCCAGATCACTAATACAGGCAGGAGTTAGTGAAGTTATCTATCCTTCAAATGTTCAAATACCAGATAGATGGCAATCCGATTTTGATATAGCCTCAGAAATGATGAATGAAGCTGGGATCATTGTAAGAAAGGCGTAGTTCATGTCTATTATAAGTCAAAAATTTATTTTTCAAAGAACTGGACATATTGTTAGAAATAGGACAGTATTAGCTGCAATGACTAATAAACAAAGTCATGATAATGGTATTCTATCTGATAACGAAATAAAATGGCTTACTAGAAGGGCTAAAGGTGGTTTTGGAATAATAACCACAGCAGCAACTCATGTATCACAAGACGGTCAAGGATGGGAAGGAGAATTTGGAACATTTGATGATTTACACATACCTAGGTTATCTGAGTTAGCCAATAATCTAAAACAAAATGGCGCAATATCAATAGCCCAAATTTTTCATGGTGGAATGCGTTCACCACAAAAATTAACTGGTCTTCAACCCATTTCAGCAAGTAAGAATGGTTGTGAAGAATCTTACAGTAAATATTCTCGAGAGGCTACAGAAGATGATATATATAGATTAATTAATGATTTTAGAGATGCGGCATTAAGGTGTTATGATGCCGGTTTTGATGGTATAGAATTACACGGAGCACACGGTTATCTAATTAGCCAATTTTTAGGTTCTAAGACGAATAGGCGTTCAGACCAATGGGGAGGTGATATTAACAGTAGATCAAAATTTCTTGTTGAAATAATACGCTCAATAAAATCTACATTGCCTAAAGATTTCTTAATCGGTGTTAGAATTTCTCCCGAAATTGATAAAATAGGGATTAAATTACATGACAGTATCACTCTAGCCAAAATTTTACGAGATGAGTGTGTAGACTTTTTACATTTATCATGTTGGGATTCTTTCTCTCGTTCTAAATGTGAGCCAGATGATCCACGTTCATTAACAGAGTGGTTTACAAGTACAATTTGTGATTTACCTCCGATCATCTGTACTGGAGGAGTATGGGATAACGCTGACGCAATATCTGTATTTTCTCAAGGTGCCGATTTTGTTGGCGTAGCTAGAGCTGGCATTGCCCATCCAGATTGGGCTATGAAAATTTCAAATCAAGATTACAAACCACAAAAACCACCTTTTTCAAGTTTACAATTGGAAGAAGCAGTTCTTAGTAGAAAATTTATTGATTATATGAGATTATGGGATGGTTTTGTTGAAGATTGAATTTATAATTTTCAAATAAGTATCTTTTTAATTGACATTTTATCTATATTATTTTCAATTTCATAAGGTCTATCTGAACCACAAACCAATGCAATGAATCTATTTAGCGGCATGCCGTGCTCCCATCCTAAATATGGCGTTCCATTCCTAGTAAGTGGTAATGAAGGTATTTTTCTAGATAATTGCCTTAACTTACCACTCAAATTACCGCCCTCTACTCTCATTATTCTCCAACTATCCCCCCTCACTCCTTTTAGCCTATATGCATATAGTGGCATCAAACCACATCTCTCACCAACTTCTTTTAATGCATTATATTGGTCTATAGTTCTTCCAGAGAGGTAGAGTTTATCCTCTTTTGAGGATTTGACTTCTATTGGAAAACAAAGGTCTCCTCTCAGAGCCAATAAATCACCTGTGCCTTCTGAACCGCTTCCAGGCGCTCTAACTACAAGAAAAGGCCTTTGAATTACTTGCATTGCTTTTGCTCTTTCTATTTCAGAACATGATTTTATCACAGCCCTCACGCCGTTTAATTCTCCAGCCAGAACTGCCCGTAATTCCCTCTCGTAATTGACTCCCACGATGATAGCGCATTGTGAGGGTACTTGACTACATCGATTGATAATGTGATAAAGTACCTATTTTAGCAATGTAAAAATATATCGAAACAATACTGATACTAATATTTTATTAGTTTAATTAAAACACCCCCTGCCTCTTCAATCATACATGGCACGGGTTGCAGTGAGGACTGCTGACTTCCAGTTAGCCTATAGACTAATAAAAAAATTACGTCAATCAAAAATAAAATATATACAGCTAGAGTATGATAAACCTCTTCCTTCCGATATTATTTTTTGGTTTGGTACATATGAAGAGGTTCAACAATCTTCAGATGAAAAAGGAATTGCCTGTGATATTGATACATTAAACCTCACTGTACAAAAACATATTAATTTATTATTAGCCGGAAAAAATGTAAAATTACTAAGTTTTGGTGTCGATACTGGGCCAAGACCTGGACTTGCTTGGTTTGCTGATGGTAAATTAATTGACTCTTTACAACTTGAAGATATTGATTCAATAGTAACAGAAATCAATAAAATAATATATTATATTTCTCCTGAGTCTTCGATTGTCAGAATAGGTAGAGGGCCTAAAACACTATCAAATAGGATTGTTAATAACTGCCTCAGTCAGGGTTTTAATGTTGAATTAGTAGACGAGAAGAATACATCCATTGGCTCACGACATGATCACGTATCATCCGCCAAAAATATTGGATTAAAATCGGGGATTAAAATTTTTAATCAATTAAAGGTCATTCCAACTAAGGGAGAAGTAAGAGAAATACAAAGAATAAGTCGTCTGGTAAGTCATGGCAAATCTACCATCCCATCTAATTTAGCCCGTTCTGTAGCTAAAGGCAGGCTTTCATTGACGGAAGCAATCGCTCTACATTCTCAGTAATCATTCAAATTTTCCTTTACGAAAATCTCTAGTTCTCTCAATACCTGGTAGTTGATCTTCTCCCTCTCTGTACACAGTTTTCATATTATTAAGAAAATTATCTTCGTGTGTAACAATCAAAACCATCCTTACTCCAGGATCATCCTCACCATCCATCCATTCCAGTATGATTTCCATAGTTTTTCTTGCACCTTCTCTGTGGGGATATGCAAAAACATCCATCCCTAGAGGAGGCAAAACTAGAGTTTCTCTTGGCTCTATTTTCTCTACTTGTTCAAATAATGCATCATAAGAATTTTTTAATAACTCTCTTCTGAAATTATCTTGTGAAGGCCTTCTACAATCAGGAGCTACTACGTGGACTAGATTTTCTGCAGGTAAGTTGAACCCTGGCGATCTCACTGCTTCCCCTACTCCACATGGTTGTAAGTTTTCTTTACGCCTCTCTTTTGCTATGTTTGTACAGAAATCCCTTAATTCTGGTCCTGCAGCAAGTTGCATCCTCTCATCTAAACCCTCTCTTCCTGCTAAACGATTATTTGCGGGTATTACCATAATATCGCCTTCAACTGAGGTAATGTTACCAAACAGTACTCTGACTTGTCCATGTTTACATTCTCTCACTATCACAACTTCGGCCATAAATCAGCGAGGTAAGGTCATCAGATATCTAATCATCGCATCGATTTTTATGGTTTTAGGCCGAAGAGTTGATTCACTAATGCCTCTTCGAGATTAAATATGTCATCCGGTTATGTATTAGTAAATGTCGAACCAGGTGCAGAAACTAGTGTTTTTGAGCAACTATCAAAATTAACTTTTGTGTCAGATATCAATCATCTTTTTGGTGATTATGATATAATCATAAAAATTGAAGCGGATGGTATAGGCACAATAGCCGGAATGGTAGTCG
This sequence comes from Candidatus Poseidoniales archaeon, assembly GCA_003602595.1. Lineage (GTDB taxonomy): Archaea > Thermoplasmatota > Poseidoniia > Poseidoniales > Thalassarchaeaceae > MGIIb-O3. Next base: position 6,261 of record QQRX01000095.1, read on the forward strand.
AATCAATACGATCTATCTCTGGAATTTCCAATACTAAAACGTTGGCTTGTGCAGAATTTTAGTTTCCTAAGTATTGCAACCTTCCGTTTTGAACTATCAATGCCATTTATTTTCCCAAAGGTTAATTATCTAATTTAGAATCGTACGCTTTGGAGAATTGTCTATGACTGAAAAGAAATATTTTGTATTGATGAAAGGTGGAAAAGATACAACACAAGTGTTCCACAGTAAACAACCTAGGGGCGCAGCACTCAAAGCTGCAACGAGAGGAGAGACCGATATCAAACTTAGAGAGAGAGGTACAGGAAAGGTACACGTCTTTAAAGGCGAGAAAAATAAGGTGCCAAAACCTGCAAATGCACCTGAATGGTTGCCTGATATGATTAATAAGGCAAATGTAAAGAAAATACGCATTGATAGAATATAACTTATCAGTTTATTTTCTCAATCCAATTTTTTTAGCCAACATAGATATTGGATCATAATATTCAGAAATAACCCTTTCCTTTAGTGGTATTATGGCATTATCTGTTATGTTTATACCTGCTGGGCAAACTTCTGTACAGCACCTTGTTATATTACAATATCCTATTCCAAAATCTTCTTTTATTTCTGGTATCCTATTTTCAATATCCAGAGGGTGCATTTCTAGTCCTGCTAGTCTTACGAAAAATCTAGGTCCAGCAAATTCATCAAATTTCTCATGTTCTCTCAAAACATGGCATGTATTGACGCAAAGCATACATTCTATACAAGCTCTAAATTCCTGTATTCTATTAGCCTCATTTTGATTAAATTCCCAATTTTTCTCCTCTGGTCCATTTATCGGAACCATTTTCTTATTCATCTCATATGCCCATGAAGTATCGGTAACCAAATCCTTCGTAAGCGGAAATGCTTGCATCGGTTTAACTAGAACAGGTTCTCCTTGCGGTGTTTCTTCCATTACTTCTTCCATTCTTGTCATACACATTAGACGTGGTTTTCCATTTATTTCTGCTGAACAAGAGCCACATTTGCCTGCTTTACAATTCCATCTACATGATAAATCAGGTGCATGTTCTGACTGTATTCTATGTATGACATCAAGTACTACCATCCCTTCATCCATTTCAACGGTATAGTCAACCATCTCTCCAAAAGGATCTCCATCATCATCAGGGATTCCTCGGAAAACCTTGAATGTTACCTTTTCACTCATTTTATTCCTCCTCATGCAAATCTTCAATATCTAATAGTTTTTTCAATTCTTTATCAATTGGTGGATAACTTCGATGCTCTATTGACATTTCATCTTTCTTTGTAATAACACTATTTATTTTGCCCCAATACTTGTAGTCGGGAACAGGAAAATCATCTCGGGTATGGCCTCCTCTCGATTCCTTTCGATGCAGTGCTGCTAGCGCACACATCCTACTGACATCTATCATTGCATCAAGCTCTAATGCTTGATGCCATCCTGGATTGTAAACTCTACTATCGCCAGCATAAGTATTTCTTGAACGAACTTCTAAATCATCTAAATCTTGTAATGCTTCTTTCAGTAATTTTTCAGTCCTAATTATGCCCACCTTATTTTGCATCATTTCCCTCAAGTCTTCAACAACTTTTGCCGGATTTTCTCCTCCTTTACGATTTAGAGGGGCTAAAGTATTTTTAATGGCTTCTTCAATTTGTGAATTATCTATGTCGAGAAAATCATCTATATTTTTTGCCATTATGGCTGCGTTTTCTCCAGCAATTTTACCAAATACAATCAAATCGGATAATGAATTACCCCCCAGTCTATTAGCACCATGTAATCCAGTTGCCGCCTCTCCTGCGGCAAACATTCTGGGAACTGTACTTTCTTGAGTTACTGGGTCAACTTTTATTCCTCCCATAACATAATGAGCAGTTGGTCCAACTTCCATTTTCTCAACTGTAATATCTACTGCAGCCAATTCTTTGAATTGATGATACATCCCTGGAAGTTTCTTTTTCACTTGCTCAGGTTCTCTCCATGAAATATCAAGATATGCTCCTCCATGAGCACTCGCTCTTCCTGCATCTCTTTCAGAATTGATCGCTTTTGCAACAACATCTCTCGTCAACAATTCAGGAGGTCTTCTTACAGTAGCCAACTTTCCATCGACTACTTCAGTAACCCATTCCAATGCCTCTTTTTCTGTATCTGCAAATTCATCTTTGTACATTTCAGGAATATAATCAAACATAAATCTTTTACCTTCAGAGTTAGTAAGCATACCTCCTTCTCCACGAACTCCTTCGGTCACTAGAATCCCCTTAACAGAAGGTGGCCAAATCATGCCTGTTGGATGGAATTGTATGAATTCCATATCTCCAATTTCTGCCCCAGCCCAGTATGCCAAAGCATAACCTTCACCTGTATATTCCCAAGAGCCAGAACAAACAGACCAACATCTTGTCGCACCTCCTGTAGCCATAACAATTGTTTTTGCTTTGAAAACATGCAATGAACCATCGTTTCTATCATACGCAAAACAACCTGATATTTTTCCCTCTGTTGTGAATAATTCACGTACTGTAAATTCCATGAACACATCCATGCCCATGTGAACTCCCTTTTCTTGTAAGGTTCTAATTAGTTCCAAACCTGTAGCATCACCTATGTGTGCCAATCTTGGATAGGTATGGCCTCCAAAATTACGTTGATTGGTAAGACCTTTGGTAGTTCTATCAAATACTGCACCCCATGTTTCTAACTCTCTTATTCTATCAGGCGCTTGCTGAGCATGAATCTTAGCCATTCTCCAATCATTTAGGTATTTTCCACCTTTCATCGTATCTCTAAAGTGTGTTTGCCAATTATCACGAGGATCTTTGTTTCCAAGAGCGGCAGCTGCACCTCCTTCGGCCATCACTGTGTGAGCCTTTCCAAGCATTGATTTGCATATCATAGCAACTTTTAGTCCGGATTTACTAGCTTCAATAGCAGCTCTAAGTCCTGCTCCTCCGGCTCCAATGATTACTACATCATGTTCATGTGTGACATATCTTTCATCCATTCTCAAAACCTCTTATATTTTCCAATGAATATCTTCTATCATTCCTTCAGCTACTGCCCAAACAAATAAATCTCCTAGAAATACCATAACTAAACTTGTCCAAAACCAAAAAGCATGTTCAACATTTAGATTACTAATCTTGATGTGTATTTTTCCAAATATTCCACTAATTCCATTTCTCCATTGATTCATTCCTCCTCCAAAAAGATGTCTAAATGCATGACAAGATGCGACATACATGAATAATAATGCCGATTCAATAGCCAGAACTAATGTACCAATCGAAATTCCGAAAGAATGACTTCCATCAACTTCATCAAACCACATGGTATGATATACATCATAGACTTTCATAGACAGAATAATTATTGCTAGATACAGCATGTATCTATGTATATTATTAAGAATGAATAAACCCTTTTCACCTTTATATTCTATTTTGTAATTAATTTTCGGCTTTGCTACAACACAAGCTGTTGGATTTTGAAAAAACACTCGATGATATACCTTGCGCATGTAATAGCAAGTACCTCTGAAACCAAAAGGAATCCATAATATCAACAATGCTGAATTCATCCATTTTGGTGTTTGTAAATCAAAAATATGTATGACATCAGGTGAAAATATTGGAGAAGTCACTCTGTGGTTATCATAATGTATTTCACCATTCCATACAAGCACACGCAGTACTGTATATATGAGGGCCAGCGAAAGACCAAACCCCATCCAAAAAGGTTTATTCCACCATTTATCAACCCTATCGGTTACACCAAAACCTCTTTTAACGGGAAGTTTGATGGAATTTGACACAGACATGCACCTACCTAACTATACGCGCGAAGATACAACGGCCAATAAGTGATTGCTTTGCGCCATGACCTTTTTTTTTTGAAAAGTATATTAATAATGACATTATCTCAAAAATGAAGGAAAGTATTTCGATGAATTTTGATAATAATCTAGAGACCTCTATCTGCACTAACTGTGGTTTCATGCCTGGTGTTTGGATGCCTACTCTTCCATGCCCAGAATGCGGAGAAATATTCCTCTAGGCCAATGAAGAATAGTCAGCTTCAGCTTCCTCAATATCTACTTCATCTACATCCATCTGTGCAAGTTGTAATTTACCCGATAATTCATCATTAACTGCATGCCAATAAGAATAAGCTTCTATTACCCAAATACCTGATTCCCTTGTACCATTACCGCTACCTTTCACACCTCCAAATGGAAGATGCGCTTCTGCACCTGTTGTTGAGTTATTTATTCCCGTCATTCCTGCTTTTATGCCAGTTTTATACCGATAAGCCTCTAACCTATCATTTGTATATATGGCAGAAGATAAGCCATAAGGACTTGCGTTAGCCAAATGCAGAGCATGCTCAAAGTCACGAGCTTTGACGACAGTTATTGCAGGTCCAAATATTTCTTCATGAAAACACTCCATATCTTCTGTTACATCCACATAAACATGAGGCCACATATATGATCCTTCAGTGGCATCACCATGAAAACCTACAGGGCGCGAGTCATTTGTTATTCTACCTTCTCCAAATAACTTCTTCGCCCCGTCCTTTTCACAAATTTCTAATCCTTTTAGAAAATCAGTAGCATATTTTTCTGAAAGCATCGCACCATAAATCATTCCTTCATGACGCATGGAATCTCCAATAGGTGTAGAAACCACCTTTTTCATTAGTTTATCCATAAATTTATCATATATTTGTTCATGAACAATTAGATTTCCCAAACTCGTACATCTCTGTCCGGCAGTTCCAAAGCCAGCCCAATATGCTCCTTCAACTGCATTATCTAAATTGGCACTTGGCATTATCACCAATGGATTCTTACCTCCTAATTCTAGGCTAGCACTCACCAGATTTCGACCACACACTTCGCCAATCATTTTTCCAACTGCAGTACTTCCTGTAAAAGAAATTTTGTCTACTAATCCTAAATCCACTGCATCAACTAAGTATTGACCTGCTCCACTACCTTTTCCATGAATAAGATTGATGACACCGTCAGGTAATCCAGCTTCATACATTATTCTAGCTAAAGCAAAAGATAGTAAAGGAGAGTCTTGAGGAGATTTCCAAACACAAGTATTACCACACATTATTGCAGGTATCATCTTCCAGAAAGGTACTGCTGAGGGAAAATTACAGGCATTTATTATCCCACAGACCCCCAATGGCCTCCTGTAAGTGAATAGTTCTTTATCAGGCAATTCAGAATTAACGGTCTGCCCATATAATCTACGGCCTTCTGATTGGAAAAAAAGACAAGTATCTATTGCTTCTTGAATTTCCCCTCCACATTCTTTGAGAGTTTTTCCAATTTCACGAGCCTGTAAACGAACTAAATCATCTTTATGCTCCATTAATAATCTTCCCATATTTCCAATTATTTGCCCTCTAGTTGGAGCAGGAGTTGATGACCATGAAGGAAAAGCATCACGAGCAGCGTTTAATGCTTCATGCACATCTTCTTTAGTTGAAAGCGGAAATTCTCCTAAACAATCACTCAACCATGCCGGATTTCTACTTTCAAAATTTTCACCACTGCTTGAAATTTTTAATTCTCCGTTAATTATATTATATCCTTTAATTTTTGGTTTACCATTTGGATTATCATTTTCCATCTTTTCAAAACCGCTCTCTAGTACATGGGCCATGACGTCGCGATAGACTAAACTTTGATAACTCTACTGAGTATTTACGTAAATGACAATAATGAAATTAAAAGACAATTTTTAGTTAGTAGGTTTAATTACCCCAGAGTTTTAGACATACCCGACCGGGGCGAATGAAGTGGCAACAGATTCATCAGATATATCAGATTCTTTAACATTGAGAGTTGCAAAAGCTATTCCAAGCGATGTTGGTCACGGACGGGCTAGAGTACCATTTGATAATGATCTTAATCTTAAGCCCGGGGATATAATAAAAATATCCGGTGAGCAAGATACTGCTGCAATAGTTTGGCGTTGTAGGCCTGAAGACGCTAATTTGGGAGTAATTAGGATAGATGGAATAATCAGGAAAAATGCCGGTGTGAGCTTAGGCGATAGAGTAGGAATTTCTAAAGTCGAAACACAGCCTTGTACAAGATTAGTACTAAGTCCAGTTATGGCTAAGCAACAAAAAGTTAGGTTTGGTCCAGGCATAGAAGGTTTTGCAAGACGAGGGCTTAACAAAAGGCCAGTTGTTGCTGGAGATAGAATTTTCATACCAGGGATGACACTATTCGCAGAAGCGTTACCTTTTGCAATTGTACAAACTAATCCTAAAGGAATAGTACAAGTTCTACCCGATACTGAAATAATTATCAAAGAAGAGCCAATGAGTGGACAAGAAGAACAAGACATAATTCATTCAATTTCTTATGAAGATATAGGAGGAATTGGTCAGCAATTACAAAATATCAGAGAAATGGTCGAGTTGCCTCTTAAGCATCCAATACTATTCAGAAGGCTAGGCATCGATCCTCCTCGAGGAGTTCTATTACACGGCCCTCCAGGGACAGGAAAAACCCTAATTGCTAAAGCGGTTGCTTCTGAAACCAATGCGCATTTCCAATCAATAAACGGTCCAGAAATTATTTCAAAATATTATGGAGAGAGTGAAAAACAATTAAGAGAAATTTTTGATGAAGCCGCTGCAAATTCTCCTGCTATAATTTTTATCGATGAACTAGATAGTATTGCACCCAAAAGAGAAGATGTAAGTGGCGAAGTTGAACGTAGAGTAGTTGCACAACTACTAACATTACTTGATGGCATGCAAGGTCGAGATAATGTTGTTGTAATAGGAGCTACCAATCGCCGGGATGCTATCGATCCAGCACTACGTCGCCCTGGTCGTTTTGATAGAGAATTAGAAATTGGAGTCCCAGATAAGAATGGAAGAGCTGAAATCATTGGAATCCATACCAGAGATATGCCAATAAGTGATGATTTTGATATTGAATGGCTATTAGAGAATACATATGGTTTTGTTGGAGCAGATATATCTGCCTTAGTTCGGGAATCTGCTATGAAAGCTCTCCGAAGATATTTACCAGAAATCAATCTTGATGAAGACGAGATCCCTCCAGAGGTAATAGAAAAAATGGAGGTAAAAATGGTGGATTTTCATTTAGCAATCAAGGATATAGAACCCAGTGCTTTAAGAGAAGTTTACATTGAAGTACCGCAAGTTAGTTGGGAACAAGTAGGTGGTTTGGATGAAATTAAGGATAGGTTGAAGGAAAGTATTGAGTGGCCACTCAATAGGCCCGAAACGTTTGAACATTTTGGAATAAAACCACCTAGGGGAATAATACTTTTCGGTGCTCCAGGTACTGGAAAAACATTAATTGCAAAAGCTATAGCAAATGAGGCCAGTGCTAATTTCATTACTATCAAAGGTCCAGAATTAATATCGAAATGGGTAGGTGAATCAGAAAAGGCTGTAAGAGAAGTATTCAAGAAAGCAAAGCAGGCAAGCCCTTCAATAGTTTTCCTTGATGAATTTGAAAGTATAGCGGGAGTCAGAAGGGATAATTCTGGCGGAGGATCTGATGCAATGAATAGAGTCGTTAATCAATTGCTAAGTAGCATGGATGGAGTAGAATCTATGGAAGGTGTAATCGTAGTTGCTGCCACAAATAGGCCTGAAATGATAGACCCAGCATTATTACGTTCAGGACGATTTGAACGTGTATTGCACATACCTCCTCCTGATAAAGCATCGATTAAGGAAATTCTCAAAATTCATACTGAATCAATGCCTTTGGGGAAATTTAATCTTGATGACTTAGTATCTAGGTTGGAGAATTATACTGGTGCAGATATTGAAGCAATATGTAGGGAAGCGGCATTAATTTCTATGAGAGCCAATAAAAAAACAGTTTCAAAGAAATTTTTCGAACAAGCCATAGATAGAGTAAGGCCAACTGTAACCGATGAAATGATGGAATATTACAATCGTATGGAATCTACATTAACAAGTGGTCTAGAATCGGTAAAAAGATCATCTAGTAGTAATTCTGGTATAGAATCTGTATGAGGTAATAAATATGCCATCAACATTCAGTATGGAGATTTTACGAAGAAAAGTAGTTGACATAGCAGGAGAATTATTGGGAACTCTAGCTGATTTCACAATTGACTCATCAACTGGAAATATTGTTGCTATTTTGGTAGCATTAGAACCCGATTTAGATCCTACAGTTTTGCCTTGGCCAACTGAAGATGGTCTAATCTCAATTCCAGCAGATGAAATTGATAAAATAGGTAAAAATGTTCAACTATCTCGTTAATTGTATGATGCCGCCTTGGTTCACGGCCTCACAACGGTCTTAAGATGAACTTAATGCTCATTGATTAAATCTAGCGCTGGTGACTTCGAACATGGTTGATTGGAAAAGATTCTCTAAAAGAATCACATCTGAAAAATATCGTCGCAATGCTTTACTTTTTTCATTTTGGACTCTATTGATATTACTAGTTTCATCCATTGCAGTCTCATATGTAATACCAGGAGAAACACAACAATCTGCATATGGTAATGATTGGAATGATCTNGGCTCTTTTAGGGAGGAATTAAATGATTTAAATATTCCAACTACTGCTCTGGTTTCTAGTCCGTTACTACTTAGTGAAGTTGAATATCCTGAAGAGTCTGTATTTGTAATTTCTGGTGTTGAAAGAGATACAATATCATTACCTCGTTTTACTGGAGATGAGGATGTCATTCAATTTTCTGAAGGGGACGGATATACATCGTCTGAAATAGTCGCCATAGCTCAATATGTCGAGCGCGGAGGAACTGTATTATTGATGGACGACTTTGGATATTCTAGTAACTTGGCAGATCAATTTGGCTTGGAATACACTGGACATAGTTTGTATGACGGCGAATCTTATGATCGAGAATTGGGGTATAATTTTGTTTGGGTTAATACTACTTCAGCATACAATTTCACTACTACTCCTAATTCTCAGAAATCAGTAAATCCATGTATTCGTGATATCGATGATGATGGAGTAATAGATTTATTAGATGCAGATCCTAATGATCCAAATGCTCCAAATCCTGTAATCAATTTATTGAATGTTGGATTATGTGCTCATAGATTCGATGTTGAAACAGGAGAATGGGACTTTAGTGAAGGTTATAATTTACTTACCAATGGACTCTCTGGATTTGATAAAACCTCAGCATATAATCCATCTGAGCATCGTTATGTTGTAGCCAGGACGACTTTGGATTCATGGATGGATAATAATGATGATGGCAATTACACAATTGGCGGTTATGAGGCATTAGGCATTCAAGGAGATGAGCAAGGGCCTTTCCCTGTTTACGTCCGTTATTGCGAAAATATCCTTTGCAGATCCTCTACTTCTGGTAGGATACATTTCGTTTCGGATGGTTCGATGCTAATTAATTCACTTTATAATCCAGAATTCGATGAATTTTATTCTGGTTTAGTACCTCAAAATGATAATAGAAAGTGGGCATTAGATATAATTGCTGAATCTCTTTTAGTGGCTCAATCTGGAACAAATATTAGTAGTAACGCTTTAGTAATTTTTGATGAAAGTAGGCATCAACAGCAAAATATATTTGGAGATACGTACAATCTAATATACTATTTATTAATTTATTTTACAAATGACTGGATGGCAATGCTCATTCTATTCTTAATATTATTTATCTCATTAGAAGCAATAATTATCAGAAAAGAAGATCCAGAAGATTGGAGGCATATTTTCAGAATAATTTACTACGGATTTGGAGATGCTACTAGATATGAATATTATCAAAAGTCAGATAAAATAAGACAGGTTTTACTTACTAGAGTAAGAAATCTTAATACATTATCTAGAGAAGAATTTGATGCTCTTCCCGCCTCAGAACTTCAAAATATGGTAAGAGATCCAGTTCTAATAAGATTTATTTTCGAAGATAGAAAATATAGGCCAGATGAACTAGTTGGAATTGTCAAGAGAATAAAAGAATGGGGGAACTTGAATAATTAGGTGATATAAGATGTGGACAAGAAAAGGCACTATATTGTTGGCTAGTGGTATAAGCTTGATTCTAATAGGAATGATGATTTCAAATTTCCAATTCATAATTATAGGTTTAACATTCATAGCCTTTTTGTCAATCAATGGTTGGGTTGATGGCCATTCTGAACTAGAAATTAGTAGAGAACTATCTGCTTATAATGTCTACAAAGGAGATAAAATAATGGTCGATTTAACCATCTCTAATAAGTCATATAAACGTACACAGCAAATTGAAATTTTTGATAATGTCCCCCATGAAATGAAGTTACATTTTGGAATAAATAAAATGAAAATTAATTTAGGCCCGGGACAGAGTACAAAGATTAGCTATTTTGTACGTTGTCCGCTTAGGGGATATTACACTATTGGGCCTGTTTCTGTACGATATAGGAACGTATTCAATCTTTTTGTTAATGAATCCAAAATTGATTCTAGATCCGATGTAACAGTTTTTCCTCAGGTTAGGGATATTGAAGAAGCCCTATTAAAATCTGATGTGCCTAATATGTATACTGGAGCAACTACACTGAAAACACCCGGTCCTGGTATGGAATTTTACTCTCTTAGAGAGTATATACCCGGAGATTCTTTTCGTTCCATAAATTGGAAAGCATTTGCAAGGACTGGTGACTTAATGGTTAATGAAAAAACAAGAGATGCAGTTACTGACGTTTTTATATTTCTCGATATTAGAGATGTTTCCAGAATTGGAACTGTCTTGAAAAATTCCCTAGAAATGGGGACAATTGCCGCCGCTTCGGTAGCAAGTCATTTTCTAAAACGCAGGGATTCTGTAGCCTTAGTTACTTATGGAAGTAAGATGGATTATTTAGGTCCAGAAACTGGAGACAAACAAAATTTCAAAATATTAAGTAATCTTGCTTCGGTTTCAGCATCTGGTTCTATGCCTCTACAGGCGGTTACAAATGCTTTAACATCAAGAATTAGTCGAGGCTCTCCTGTATTCATAATTAGTAGTCTAGAAGGAGACGGTACAACACTTCCTGCGATTCGTAGTTTAGCTGGAAGAGGTCATGAAGTAATCGTTTTATCTCCCAGTAGTATAGATCTTGAAAGACTAGTTAGTAGGATACCTCGACTTTCATATGAAGTTTTAAAACTTGAAAGACAAAATAGATTGACTGCTATTTCAGGTTATGGCGCCAAAGTTATAGATTGGATGCCAGATGTTGAATTGTCACAGGCTTTAATGCAGGTCAAAGGTTCTTAGGGAGGATTTTAATTATGGATATAGTTGAGAAAGAAAAACCAAGGGAAACTCTACATATTCCGTTATTAAGGAGAAAATGGCAGATATTAACATTCCAAATACTATCTACGATATCTCTATTAATTGTCATGATAAGAATGAATATTCTATACGGTTCTTGTACAGAAGAATTTATTCTACTTGCAGAAGGATCAGCATATTGGTGTCCGGCTTATGAACACACTAGAGGCCTCATTTGGTTAAGTAATACACATGACCCCCTAATTCCTAATTTTTTGTTGGGTATTGGTCAATCTGGTCTGTCTTCTTTTTCAGGTCCTTTGATATTATGTATATTATGCACAGTATCTTGGTCTTATATTCTCACTAAAGGAGAAAAATTACAAAATGACATCAAAAAAGGTGCAGGAATAATATTAGCACTGTGGATATTTATACCATTTTTATTTACATGGATATCTTCCATGGCTTTTAATGGCCCAGAATGGCCATTAAAACACTTCGGAGCATTATTTTCTCCCATGGGATTCTTTCTAGAATTAATCTTCCTTGGAGTAGTTTTTGCGCCAATATTAGCTGGATTAATGGGTATTTGGGGACTTTCACGTAGATTGATAACATGGGCAATGGGGTACTTTTTATTAGTTATAGGAATACATGCCATACTTACATTTGAAGAAATCTCAGGAGCATTTGACTTAGGATTATTGGCCCTTCCTTCTCAAATTGGAAAATCAAGTATGTTTGGTGGACTCATCTCTCCTTTAGCTTTCGATTTATTAGTAATTTCAATATTACTTCTAATTTTTCTCGAATCAGGTTTAGCCGCAATTACTCATCTTGAATACGCTATGTCACTCCCAGAAGGATCTAAGAATGATATTGAATACATCAAACAATTCAATAATGTGGTAAATTCAAATCTTATTCACTTAGTAGTAATAATTTCTCTGACGTCTTTTGCAACTATGTTAGCATTACAATTTGATGATTTGTTGGTTTCTTTTGTGGGAATTATGCAAGGTTCTCAATGGTCTGGACAAGTACAAGAATCATTAGAATTACAGATGACTTATGGTAAGGTAATCTCTGCAAGTTTATTCATGTTAGTCGTTGCTGGAATGAGATACATAATACCATGGCAAAGAATCTTTGGGTATATTGAAATGAACATTAATAATTTACGTTCCTAATTATTTATAGATATAATTTGTAATTCTTCTAGAAACAAAATCACCAATAAATGGTGATAAAAATAATAAAAAAAACAAAGAAAAAATATCAGAATTATCTCCTAAATATTCCTTGATATAATTTGACATCAATGGTGAAGAAAAATATGCTAATAAAATAGAGATTATAAGGCAAACTCTATCAATCCAAGGAGTAGATAACATCCCATCTTCTATTTTCCTCATCGGCAATGAATCCCTTTCTTCCACACATCTGAGATTGCATTTACAGTCATCAATCCATCGCACAAAATTACATATTTCTGAGAATGGTTTCAATACAAAAACCCTCGAGCAAATGATATGTGCGCGGCCATATCAATTAAGAAGTGCAGCAAATGCCCCTCACAATCAATTATTCATCAAGTATACAGTGGACAACATTTGTGTGGAAAATGTTTATCAGATTCAATTAGAAGAAGAGTTGCAAAAGAATTAAGAAAACAATTAATTTTACCAAAAAATGCTCGTCATGATGATGGCTCTCCTTTCAGATTGTTAGTGGCCGTTTCTGGTGGCAAAGACTCTGCAGTACTACTTTCAATGATTGTTGATATAATAGGGAAAAGAAGAGATATAGAAATAATTGCTGGTTGTGTCGATGAAGGAATACAAGGTTACAGAAAACCTTCAATGGATTGTGCTATGAATTTAGCAAAAGATTTAGGTATACGTTTCGAAAGTATAAACTACCCTGAATTAGGTTATGAAAGGATGGACTCAGTAGTTTCAAAAATGCCTATGATTGGTGATTTACATGACGAAGCAAAAGGTATGATGCCTTGCTCTTTTTGTGGCGTTTTTAGGAGGCAAGGTCTGAATGCACTAGCGCAAAAAACTAATGCCGATGTGATGGCTTTGGGGCACAATCTGGATGACATGGCTCAATCAATCTTAATGAACCTACAAAAGGGAGAGATTGAAAGATCTATTAGATTAGCACCTCATACCAGCTCTCCTTTAGAAGGATTAGCACCAAGAATAGTTCCTTTGAGGTGGATTCCCGAACAAGAGATACATGCCCATGCAGTAATTTCCCATCTTCCATTTTTTCACGGCGATTGTCCACACGCTCCAGGAGCTAT
>QQRX01000096.1 GCA_003602595.1 Candidatus Poseidoniales archaeon
AGATAGTGGAACTTGTTCTGTAGGAGATCATGATAAAACAATAGTAGCAAATCATAATGCATATTCTTACATGTCTGAGAGATATGACATTGAAATTGTTACTGTTAATGGATTAGATCCAGAAGGAGAACCTTCTGCACAAGACATTGTTAATGTTATTAATCATATTAAAGAAAATGAGATAACTGTTTTATTTGTTGAAGAATATACTAATGAAAATGCTGTGAACAGTATTGTTGAAGATACAGGTGTGTCAATAGAGAAATTATATACAATGGAAATGGCACCAATTGATACAAATGATAATTACTTGTCATTGATGAATAAGAATCTTAACAATCTTGTAAATGGAATTGGGTGTTGAATAAGAAAAATAAACCAAAATGTCGAGAAAGGAGGAATGTTAAGATATGCATATGGTGGATACTCTCCCAATTATCTTAGTCGGGAGTATTTGCTCAATTATGGGCATTTATTTGGTTTATGAAGTAATTAGAGCGAGGATGGCTGAATAGTTAAGTTATCTGATAATTCTTCTTATAATATTGATTGCTGGAATGCGCATGGGGGCGGAGATTACAAATCGAAATGGTTTGGAAAAACCGATTCTTGAAATAGATAATTTAACTGTGCTTCGTTCTGGTAAGTTAGTACTAAAAAATGTCAATTTGACAGTCAATAGAGGAGAATTTGTTGGTATTGTGGGGCCAAATGGCAGTGGCAAGTCTACACTCCTGCTTACTATTCTTGGAGTTTTAAAGGCGCAAGAAGGTAATGTAAAAATTTACAATTCCAAACCTATGTCAAGAGAATTGTATGGAAAGATCGGATGGGTATCTCAAGCTGCAGCAAATCTACCCAAAGAGATTCGAATAACAGTAAAAGAATTAGTTCATTTAGGAACTATAAATGCTAAAAATATGTTTTCTAATACTTGGTTGCCTATGAAAGACAAGGGACGGCGTAAAAGAGTTAAAGATGCCATCGAAATGGTAGGACTACAAGGTTTTGAAAATTTTGATATTGGTCGTATTTCAGGAGGGCAACGTCAACGTGCTGTGATTGCCCGAGCTTTGGCTACTGAGGCTGAATTTATATTGCTTGATGAGCCATTAGTTGGCATGGATAGAGAATCTAGAAATTCCCTATTGAAACTATTAGACCGGTTTTGCCATGATAATGGCAAAACAATCATTATGGTATCTCATGATTTAAGTGCCATACGTCAAACAACCCATAGGATGATTTTCTTAGAGGAAAAAATAAGATTTGATGGCCCAACTGCTAATTTCCCAGATTTGGAAAGTCTTGCAAAATTACGTGGCATTAGTCACACTCATGAACAAGAAAATGACCAGTGGTGGCCGGGCGATATAAAGGAGGAAAGATGATGTTGCCAGAACTTGGAGTTATACTAGCAGATCTTTTTTTCCCAATTTTTGAATACTTTGCACCTCATGTTCCAGGAGAATTTTTTCCAAATTTCTTTAATGGGGAGATTAAAGCATTACAACGTTCATTGCTCGGGTCTTTAATGGTTACAATAATTGCAGGTTTTCTTGGATCATTTCTATTAGTCAGAAATCTTGCAATGATCGGAGATGGGCTAGCTCATGTTGCATTTGGCGGAGTAATTGTTGGCATCATCCTAGGGGCATCGACACCATTATGGTATGCTATGATATGCTCAATTATTGCATCGATATCAATTTATGAATTACAATCAAGAGAAATACTAACAGGAGACGCATCGATTGCTATTTTTATGACTGGTATGTTAGCATTTGGACTTGTAATATTAAAGCTCTCAGGAAGAGCCATTACGACAGACATTCATAGTTATTTATTCGGCTCTCAACTATTGATTGATTCGGCAAATCTGAATTTGATTTCATATATGTCGTTAGTATCCCTATTTGTATTGTTTAATCTTAGACATGCTTTGTTGGCAATTACGATAGACCCGTTATCTGCAAGAGTGCAAGGGCTTCCGGTTAGAGGAATAGGTCTCATGTTCAGCATAATTATAGCAATAGTGGTTGTAAGTATGGTAAAAGTTGTTGGGGCTTTACTTGTTACTGCTTTACTAGTCACACCAGCAGCAACTGCACAATTAATTGGTCGAAGTTTCAAATCGTGCATATTTTGGGCACAAGTATTCGGATTTTTATCCGTTTTGATTGGCCTGTATATTTCATCAGAACATGGAACTGGAGCAGGTTCTAGTATCGCTTTAACTGCAGCAACTATATTTGTAATAATAGGCCTTCTAAGTGTAGTTAGCAAAATTACAAACCCTGGAAAAAATGAAAATTAGTTTTATTATTCTAGTAAATATGAGATGATACCTATAATATGATATATTATGTCTAATTCCTACAAAATGTTAATCGGAAGAGATAGGATGATTGATGATCTTTACAATATTCTCGAAAAAATTCCCGATAGTGTTCTAGAATTTTTACTTCCAATTTGTATGATTTCTTTATTTGTAATTTTTGGCTTTGGATTGAGGCCCAAACATATTATAAATTTCATAAAAAACCCACCAGTTATTCCATACATTGGAATAAGAGAAGTCAAATTGTGGATTTCAGGAGTTTTTATTCCCTTTTTTATAATTATCATTATCTTAATTATAACATCAATTTTTTCAATAATCGATCAAATTCAGACAGATGATTGGGAAGAGGTTGATGCCATAGTAGAGTTTGCTGAAGATAGGCAAGAAACTACTTGTGATGCAGAAGGTAATTGTACTACAGATTATTGGACTTATGTTTTGTATACATATGATTTTGAAAATACAAAATATTACGGAGACGTTTACACATATTTATCCGATTTACCTTCTGGTCTTGAAGAAGACTATCCTAGTGGAATGGAGTTGATAGTCTATGTTGATCCGGACAATCCAGAGAATTCTTTGATGGTCAAAGGTTGGGATGGAATTTGG
>QQRX01000097.1 GCA_003602595.1 Candidatus Poseidoniales archaeon
CCATATAGTCC
This sequence comes from Candidatus Poseidoniales archaeon, assembly GCA_003602595.1. GTDB lineage: Archaea > Thermoplasmatota > Poseidoniia > Poseidoniales > Thalassarchaeaceae > MGIIb-O3. The sequence goes on from QQRX01000097.1 coordinate 12, forward strand.
CATTTCTCCGCCACCATTAAACTCATTAGCACCTAGAATTCCAATTGAAATCAAAATAATAGGCAAAAATGTTGACATCATTCCTACTGAGAGGCCTGCAATAGCGTTGGTTGCAGGGCCAGTTTTTGACATTTCTCCAATATGAGGAATCGCTCTTGTTTTGATTCCAAATACGGGTTCAATACCAGTATAATATTCTGTTACTAGTCCAATCATTATTCCTACAATGCTTCCAAGTACTACTGAATGCATCACTCCTAAATCTACATCCATTAAATCTTGAGTGATAGATAGATAGCCACCAATCCAAAATAAGGCAGCAGCTATGAATGTTGTATTTCTTAATGCAGCTGCTGGATCAGAACCATTTTTCAGAAACGTCATTGAGAAAACACCGATAATGGATGCTAAGTAACCTATTAGGCCAAGCATAATTGGCATTATCACATAATCAACTGACATATCAGCAGAATTACTTGCAATAATCATTGCAGCAATAATTGAACCAACAAACGATTCAAAAATATCCGCGCCCATTCCTGCAACATCTCCAACATTATCTCCAACATTATCTGCTATAACTCCGGGATTTCTTGGATCATCTTCAGGGATTCCAGCTTCTACTTTGCCTACTAAATCAGCACCAACATCTGCTGCTTTTGTATAAATTCCACCTCCAACACGAGCAAATAGGGCTATTGATGATGCACCCATTCCGAATCCAGCAGCAGCCGATAGATTATCTGTGTCAGGATTAGCTGCATCTAACCAAAATGCAACTAATGAAATACCTAGTAAACCCAAACCTCCTACTGAGAGGCCCATAACTGCGCCGCCATTATAAGAAACAGACAATGCACCAGCTTGGCCCTCATTCTTAGCAGCCATAGCAGTTCTACCATTAGCAGATGTTGCTGCCCTCATACCTGAAAANCCAGCCATAACTGATGCAAGAGCTCCAGCGAAAAAGGCGATTGCTGTTTCAAAATCATTCAAAATTGAAAGAATAATTCCAACAATTATTACAAAAACAAACAATACTCTATATTCAGCCTTTAAAAAAGCCATTGCTCCATCTTGAATTTCTTGAGTAATATCTCCTACTGTCTTATTATCAATTTTTACGTCATTTACTTTTTTATATAGTGCATATGCAATTAGCAAACCTAAAATCCCTGCTGCTGCTGCAAATAATGGTATATTGTCATTCATGGTGTTCACCTTCTGACCCGCGGACAAAAGAGTTACTTATAATCAAAATCCTGATATCAAGGAGGTTAATTATCTATTAAGGAGTATTTTCCAACACGATGCGTGCAAATGAGGAAAGGATGCTTGCACCATCATGTTCTCCTTTGAACGATAAAAACTCTTCTTTTGTAATATGCCCCCATTCAAAAGCACGTTCTATTCTCTTTCTTGCTGCTTCTGGATGGCATTGTATTCCCCAAGCCGGCAAAGGATTTCCTGATTCATCATTTACTCTTATGGCAGTAATTGAATTATGATCGGCCATACCTATATGGTTGCAGTTATTTGGCATAGTGATTACATGGTCTTGATGTGTGTATAGGCCATATATTTGTGAATTAGATTCTAGATGAGATGTTAGTAAAGGATCATTTTCTCCAAATTCAGTTAATTTTAATTCCCATATTCCACTTGATAATGATTCAGCACGTTTAATTTCACTTCCTAACGAATGGCACAGTAGTTGATGTCCAAAGCATATTCCTAAAGTAGGAGTGCCAGAATTAGATACTACTCTCATAAGAGTTCCAGCCGGCCCCATCCACTCTTCCCAAATACTTACATTCCTTCTTGAACCTGAGCAAACTAAAGCATTGATTGATAGTTCTTCTACCCACTTTTTCATTTTTACATCATCATTAGTCATTGGCATTACTATCCGGCGAAAATTGACTTTCTTTGATTCTAATTCAACTATATTATTCTCCCAAAAAGGATATTCGTCATCCCAATAAGGAACATCTTCCAACTTCAATGTCACGTCAACCTCTAGCTCCGCTTTGCGTCCTGATTCAAATGATTGCATTTGAGGTGTCAATAGTAAAACTTCAACATCATTTTTTCCCAAAAAAGGCCTTATCACCTCTTGATTACCTCCGTGTCCAAATTCCGCTCTTTCAACTAACAAATCAAGAAGTAATACCCGAATAGCCTCTGCCATGGACATCGTATGAGGGAGTGTTTGAAAGCCTAACCCCTCTTGCATCAGGCAAGGAGACTTAACTAAATGGTGGACAAACAGGTTATTTTAGATTCTGTAGGGCCAGTTCAGGCTATCCTAGATGCACATGATGGAATTGTAAATGTTCTAGATACTACTGACGGAGTAATAATGATATCACTTGAAGGAGGATGTACTGGCTGTTCCGCCACTCCAATGACTGCAATGCAAATATATTATTCACTAATGAAGTTGGAAGAAGTAAATGATGTTATTTTTGCCAATGGAGAGTTGCCAGCGTACATGCGCTCTTTCATTGATGATAAATTAAATATAGAACAAGAATAATTTTATTTTTCATCCCTGCGCATCTTCATTATCTGATGAGGATTAATTTCACCTTGTACATCTCTTCCTTTAATATTTAAAGATGCAGTGAGGGCAACAACAATTGCTAATACAGCTAATGGTCTAGAGGCATTTCTTGATCCCCACAATTCTCCTCCTAGATAGTGTAGTAAAAATAGGAGTAAAGAAGATATTAAGCACATTGTCATAATTACCCTTTGAGCGATAATTTCACCTTTTTCACTCCGGGATAGCGTTCCAATTGATATCCATAAAAGAGTAGATGTTCCACAAAGCCCAAGTGAAATATTTTCAATTAGATTGGCCAAATCCATGTTAAGCGCAAAGGATATTAGTTGTTTACATTAGGGGTCTATTTTTGAACAATAGAGGGGCAACATGAAGTTATATGACTTTGCGTTCATATCATGGCTAGTGTTTCTGCTTGGCGTTTACCACAATCCCGAAGTGATACTCCTCCTCATATGACAAAAACACAAATCTCTACCACATTCGAACAAGTAGCTATCTTACTTGAATTAGATGGCGCTAATAGATTCCGAGTTATTGCTTATCAGAATGCAAGCAGAGCTCTTGCAACATTAGAAGAAGATTTACTGACTGTTGTCCAAGAAAATAGAATTACTGAAATAAAGGGAATTGGCAAAGGAATTGGCGGACTTATATCGGAAGCAGTTTTACACGGCTCTTGGGGAAATCTTGACGAATTATATGCTAAGATACCTCCTGGTTTAATTCAGATGACTGGAATACCTAGTTTAGGTCCAAAAAGAGTCAGATTACTTTATGAAGAATTGAAAATTGATTCATTAGAGAAATTAAAATATGCATGTGAAAATAATCAAATAGCATCATTACAAGGTTTTGGACCAAAAAGTCAAGAAAAATATCTTGAAGGAATTGATTTACTTAATAGATATCAGGGACGAAATAGACTAGATATAGGACTAGCTTATGGGCGCGTCTTAGAGGAGAAAATATCTAAAATCCCTAATGTGGTTAAAGCACAACTTGCTGGAAGCGCCAGAAGAATGCGAGAAACAATTGGTGATTTGGATATAGTTTTAGGGGCTAAACCTGAATATCAAGATGGAATTATCAGAGAAATAATGGATTTTCCAGGAATCGCTGAAGTAAAAGGACAAGGAACATCTAAAATTAGTCTGATATTGGAGGCAGAAATGCTTGCTGAACCAATTGGAAGTAGCGAGATGGATATTGCACTTTCAGAAAGCCTTTCAGAAAGATCTAGTAATGCAACAATAGATGCCCAAATAAGAATTGTCAATCCAGAAACATTTCCATTCACCCTAGCATACTTTACTGGTTCCAAAGAGCACAATATACGTATGCGGCAACTAGCAATCGATAAAGGTTTGAGGCTAAATGAATTTGGACTTTTTTCAGAGAGTGAGGCGGGTGACAAAACTGGAATGGAAGCGGCCAAGAATACACTCATTTGTAGTGATGAATCAGAAATATACAAAAATTTAGGAATGCCTTGGATTCCTCCAGAATTACGTGAAGATATGGGTGAAATAGAGGCTGCATCGGAAGGAAATCTGCCAAAACTTATCGAAGTAGGAGATTTAAAGGGTGCTTTCCACAATCATACTACTTCCTCTGATGGCGCTGCAACGTTAGAAGAAATGGCCAATCAAGCTATAAATCTTGGTTGGGAATATTTAGGAATAGCCGATCATTCTGAATCACTTAATATTGGAGGAAGGCAAATAGGAATTCCAAGCAATGAAATGATAAATCAGTCTATTGAAATCAAAAAATTAAACAAATATTATCAAAACGAGAATATCAATTTTAAATTATTTCATGGTTCAGAATGTGATATACTATCAGATGGTAAATTGGACTATTCTTTAGAAATACGCAATTCTTTGTCGCATGTAATTGGTTCTGTTCATGCTCTTGGAAGTTGGAAAAATAGAGACGAATCAACTAATACAGAATTTTTAATTAAAGCAATAGAAGATCCAACATTTACGATATTAGGGCATCCTACTGGCAGAATATTACAAGGAAGGGAAGGTTTTCC
>QQRX01000098.1 GCA_003602595.1 Candidatus Poseidoniales archaeon
CCGGCTAATCGTATATCGGGCAAATTGAAATTTGGTCTTTCTGTAGTTTTTCCAACTATACATATTACATCATGACCATTGCGGTACAAATATTCTGATATAATCCATCCTGTTTTTCCAGATGACGCATTTTGTATTGCTCTTACTGAATCAATTGGAGCCCTATTAGCACCTAAAGTGATGGCGATTTTCTTTCTATCTGGAAGAGAACTATTAATTATATTACAAATTTTAGCTACGATATCTACGGGATTTAATTGTTTTATTTTGCCTTCTTTTGCAGAATCTGTTAATACAAAACAATTCTCATAATCTAACTGACCAATTAACTCCGTAGTAACTGGATCATCGAATAAATCTTGATGCATAGAAGGAATGAATAGTGTGGGCGTTAGCTTAGATCTAGCAGCTGAAAGCGCCATCATAATTGGAGAATCCATAATTCCATAAATATGTTTAGATATTGTATTTCTAGTTGCTGGTGCTACCAATATAAGATCAAAGTCTTCTAATTGGGACATTTTATAATCCCAACCAGTAAATACTTCTGAATTAGATGCCCAAGATATAGCCAAAGGAGTTATTATTTTTTCTGCGTCCTTTGACATTAATATTGTCAGCTTAGCGCCATACCTTCTCAATTCTCTTGAAACTTTAATAGATTCAGTCGCGGCTATACCTCCAGAAATGGCAAATAAGATGTGTTTATCTTTCAAAGAATCTCCTTTAATATAGACGCCAGTATCTTTAGGCATGTCATTCGGAATAGGATACACTTCAAGAGTTCGTCGCTAAATAAGCATAATTAGTAAAATGATATAATGTCATAGTTTTTCTAATGCAATGGCTATTCCCATTCCTCCTCCGATGCACATAGATGCTATTGCACGATTACCGTTTGTTCTATTCAATATAGACGCTGCTTTACCAGTTATTCTAACTCCAGAAGCCCCTAAAGGATGTCCTATTGCAAGAGAACCTCCATCAATATTGACTTTGTCAATATTAATTCCTAATTCTTTTATCACAGCTAAACTTTGTGATGAAAAAGCTTCGTTTATTTCAAAAATATCTATATCTTCAATTGACCAATTTGCTCTTTTAAGAGCCAATCTAATTGCATCAACTGGTCCTATTCCCATAATTTCAGGATCGCAACCTGTAACAGCACCAGAAACTATTCTTGCTATAGGAATTAAATTATTTCTTTTTGCAAAATTTTCACTACAAACAAGCATGAAAGATGCTCCATCGGTCAGAGGAGAAGCAGTAGCCGCCGTAATTGAAGTACCAGTCCCAAGAACAGGAGATAGTTTAGACATTGAATCTAATGTAGTATTACTTCTTATGCACCCATCTTCAAATATATCCTCTTTTGAATTACTGATTGTTACAATTTCTTCTTCTAAGAATCCAGACTGTTTGGCCAAAGATGCTTTTTTATGGGATATAAGTGCAAAATTTTCTTGTTCAGTTCTAGAGAAATTCCATAGATTAGCAACATTTTCTGCTGTTTCAACCATGCCGATGTATGCCTGAGGAAATTCTAATTCTAAGTTCGGACTTGGACTCCAATTGAAACCCCTTCTTTTTACACGACTCATCGATTCAACTCCGCCACATAGAAAGCATTCTCCCCAACCAACTTCGATATTGGCAGAGGATGATAAAACTGCTTGCATTGAAGACCCACATAATCTGTTAATGGTTACGCCAGGGACACTATTTGGTAAGCCAGCAATATAAGATATTATACGGCCTATATTATATCCTTGTTCGCCTTCAGGATAAGCACAACCGACAATTATATCATCAACTAATTCAGGTGGTATATTATTTCGTTCGAGGATTTTTTTAGCTAAATAGCCAGCCATTTCATCAGGCCTTACTTTTGATAATTTTCCCTTATGTGCTCTATGAAATGGTGATCGAAGCCAATCAACTATTACCGCCTTCATGATATTGCGAAGAGATGGTAATGGATAATATTCACGGTTTAACTCAATAGAGATGTGAGTTTACCGAGAGGTTCATGAAAGAAAGGCAGTTGGCTAAGTATGATATGATTAGAGAATGTCAGAATCACGGATATTATGCAGATGATCATTTGTGCCCAGCATGTAATGCAGAGGGGAAATTTATCATGCGAACAGGAGAAAGAAATAGTATGGCGAGGAAATTAGCTCTGATTCTAAGACATGCTCCTGAAAAATTTGATCTAGAAATGGATATCAACGGGTGGGTAGATATTAAGGACATAATTAGACAATTCAAAAAAGGTAATGAAAAAAGATATCATTGGTTAAGGCCTCATCATTTCAATGCGATTGCAGAAACTGACCCCAAAGGAAGATATGATGTAAGAGGGATAATGATAAGAGCTACTTATGGACATACTTTAGAAATTGAACTGGATTTACCAACAGATAATATTCCAGATGCATTATACTTTCCTTGTGACCCTGAGCAAAGTGATAATCTGATTGAAGTTGGACTAACTCCAGGCAACAGGGCACATGTTCATTTATCCGCATCAATTAGATCAGCAGCTGAAGCTGGAAAAGTACATTTCTCACTACCTACAATACTTGAAGTAGATACTGCCCGAATGGTAGCATCTGGGGAAATGATATGGCATGCAGGAGTTACTGTTTATCTAACAGAAAAGGTCGAAGGCGAATATTTATCTGTTATAGAAAATGATCACCCACAGTATGTTTTAGCTAGAGCTAAATGGGAAGATGAGGAAGAATAATTAGTATTCTCCACAAAGAAGACAGAATTTTAATTCTGGATCTATTTCTCCATTACACTTCGAGCAAGTCAGGGAATTACTTTGTTTTGGTGACATTTCCTGTCTTTCATTATTGCGAACAGGTGTTTCTCTTTGAACAAAAGGTGACTCAATGACATTATCAATAGTATCTAATAGTTCTCTAAAAAAGATTGTTTCTGATAATGCGGCATCTATCTTTAAAATTCTTCTTTTTTTCTCATTAGGATCTTCAATACTTTCTGCTTCTGATAGTTGAGATTGTAACCATCTTTGAAATTTTACAATGTCACTAGATTCACTCATATAACTTCCAAGCAATCATCTAACATTAACTTGTCCAATAACAAGAATCAATGTAAGTATTGAATACTTGCACCTCTTCGACCAAATTGTGAGTGATAAAGGTAGAATAGTAATTAAACTTGGAGGAGGTTTAATTACAAAAAAAAATAAAATAAAAACCTTAAATAAATATGCAATCAACAAGGTATGTGAATCAATTAAAATTTTAATTGAAGAAAATTATAAAATTATTATTGTACATGGTGCTGGTTCTTATGGCCATATATTATCAAAAGAAATGAGAATTTCAGAAGGAGTTAGACAAGAAATATATGAAAAACAGATTAAAGCAATAAAACAAATAAGAGAAAACATGAGAGAATTGAATGATGAAGTAATAGATTCATTAGAGAGAGTTAATATAGATTCAATGGGATTTCCACCTTCTATTTGGGCTAAAAATACGGGTAAAAAATTCACTGGAGATATAGAAATTTTCAATAAAAATATAGGTGAAATAATTCCAATTTGTTACGGAGATGTAGTACAGAGAGATGATGAAAAAGAATTTGGTATATTATCTGGTGATGATTTAATGTATAGGCTTTCTATTGAAATTCCGGAAGTAAATTATACAATTTTTTTGTTAGGAGATGTAGATGGTGTAATGGATCAACCACCAGAAAACTTAGATGCTAAATTAGTTTCATTATGGAAAAAGAACGATTTTATAAGAACTTCACACAATTCAGAAATAGATGTTACAGGAGGGATGGATTTGAAATTGATAAGAGCATCTGAAATAGCAAAAAAAGTAGACAATGTCTGGTTTATCAATGGTAATTACCCAGAAAGAATCATACAACTTATTAGAACAGGTTCTACAATAGGGACTAAAATTAATCCATAATAACGATGGATTATAGGCAAGTTACTACTGCGACATTTGAAATATATGTCGGACGCTGTTAAGCATTTGGAAAAACATGACCCCACACAATCAGAAATGATGGAAGAAATGTGCTTATTGGTCGACAAAGAGGATAATGTTATTGGAACTATGAGTAAACTTGATTGTCATTATGGAGAAGGTTATAGACATCGGGCATTTAGCGTCATAATCATCAATAGAAAAGGAGAGATGCTAGTACAGCAGCGTTCAAAAGAAAAAATAACCTTTCCAGGAGTTTGGGCCAATGCATGTTGCAGTCATCCTTTGGATTTAGATGATGAAAATATTGAGAATGATAATGGAATAATTAATGCAGCAAGAAGAAAATTAGAACATGAATTAGGAATTTCTATGTCTGTAACGGAAAATTGGGATTTTAATTTATTAGGACGGTTTGAATATCAATGTAGATGGGATTCTAATTGGATAGAAAAAGAAATAGATCATGTCCTACTAGTTGAATGTGATGTTAATTTAAATATTAATGAAAATGAAATTGAAACCATAAGATGGTTAGATAAGGATAAACTATTGAGTATGATGGAAAAGAAAGGGGAATGGGCTAATGAATATATAGCACCATGGTTCTTAATGATATGGAAGCATTTTTTGAAAGAAAACTATCCTAATATTAATAATATTATTAGTATGAAAAATATGCAAATAATAGATTGTGGTAAATTATATCTAGACAAAGAAAAACCCGGAAGTGGTTTAATGGATGCATTAAAAGAACATAAGAGTAAGGTAGAAGAAGAAATTATGTTTAGTTTAAGTAAAATGGAGCAAAAGAGATTACATGGAGCTATGACTCATCTTTTCTCAGGCGGAGGTAAAAGGTTAAGGGCAATTTTACCAAGATTAGTTGGAGAAGCAATTGGAAATGCTAACAATGGTCATTATACATTGGGAGCGTGTATTGAAATTATTCATAATTTCACTCTTGTTCATGATGACATAATTGATCAAGACCCTATACGAAGAGGTTTGGATGCTGTACACGTAGCTTATGATGATGCTACTGCCATTAATGCAGGTGATGCTATGCTAGCTGTAGGATTTGAAATTCTTGCCGAATCATCAGAAATATCTGGAGAAAATCTTCGATACTTAGTCAGAGCAATTGGAGAAATGGTTAGGAGAGTTGCCGAAGGACAACAAGAGGACATAGAGTTTGAAAATAGAGAATATGTTTCAGAGGAAGAATATATCGCAATGATTGCAGGTAAAACGAGTGCTATGTTTGAGACTTGTGCAAGAACTGGAGCAATATTATCTAATGCCCCTCAGGATGTTGTTTTGAATATGGCCAAGTGGGGCTTAAATTTAGGATTATGTTTTCAATTAATGGATGATCTTATAGATATCACAGGAGACACTAAAACTTTAGGAAAACCTGCAGGTTCTGATATTATACAAGGTAAGAGGACATTAATTGCAATCCATGCCATGGATAGTAAAATGACTCTATCTAATTTTAAGAGTGTTTTTGGTAATGGGCCATGTACTGAAGAAGAATTACATGCTGCAATAGATGATCTACATAGCTCTGGTTCTATCGAATATGCAAAGAAAAGAGCAATGTATCATCATTCAATTGCCCATGAATGTCTAAATAATCTAAAAAATGGTCCAGAAGTAGATGTTTTGAGAGAATTGACAGATTTTCAGCTAATAAGAATTAATTAATAAAAATCAATCCATGTATTGTGATTCACCAGGGAGTTCAGTTTTCAAACC
>QQRX01000099.1 GCA_003602595.1 Candidatus Poseidoniales archaeon
TGTAAGTTGATTCTCCTATTACAATAACTTGTGAAGATTGAGTTGGTTCTAATCCCGGAATCCACCTATGACCACCCATGTATTGAATATCGGCATTTGTAACGGTTGTGGATATATTTAATCCATCCGGACCAAATGAGAAATCATAATCAGTGTATTCAATAGTAATAAAATTATCAATATCAGATGAAGAAAGTCCGAGTTGGCCACGGGCATTCGAACCAGCCGTAAACCAATTATTCTTCCACAATAAAGAGGCGTCACTTACATAGGTTGGAATTGTTTGAGTGTCCCAAAGGAGAGTTTCTTCATGATCATCAAAAACTATCCATGTCCTTAATCTTGAATCTTCGCCCATTGGGCTGGTAAATATATCTCCAACCGAAGTCATTGAACCTATATCTTTGATATTAGGATTGTCAACTCTTTCAATTGCTAGTAGAATTTCATTTCTTGCTTGTGTTTCACTCATTGGTGTACTGAATTGTACTTTGAGATCTGCTCCATTCTCAGCCGAAGTTGTACGTTCGTCTACAAGTGTACCTGTATAACCTTGTACCGCTGCTAAAGTTACTATTGATAATGTGAGTAGCATTATCACAGCTAGCCTATTTACTGACTCACTAGATCCAGATCCTTTGAGGCCTCGTCGAATATCTGCCACCAAGGGAGACCATCCCAGAATTAGCGTGAAAATTCTCGGACCAGCAGCTCCTAAGCGACCAAGTACAAGTGCACCACCTATCCATAGCATAAAAGGACCGAATAATAATAATAAAGCATTAAGAATAAAATTTGAAAAAATTCCTCTCGAATCGAATGGCCCCCATCCTCCATTACTTTGTATCCAACTTTCAAAGAAGGCTAAGCCGCCAATTACAAAGATTCCAACATGTAACCAGAATCTAGATTTCTTAAATCTTGCAACCTTTCTTACACCTTCGTCTATTTCAATACTTAAGAAATCTTTAACCCGAGTTCTTCCGAAAAGCAAAGTACAACCTACATTTACCAGAATAACGAAAGTAGTAGCAGCAAATGATAGTGTTGGATTTATCTGTGTTCCGGATGATCGGAATGACATGAAACCTACTGCATCCAGTACTAATGGGACGGACAATAACGCTAAGACGTAACCAGTAAACCAACCTAAGAATCCTAAAACTGCAAGTTCTAATAAAATCATTCCCGTTAAATTACTTTCAGTACCTCCAATAACTCGTTGTATCGATATTTCTCTTTTCCTCTGTTCTAGTGATAATACGAGGCCATAGATAAGAACAGAAAAAGATAGAATTATAATTGGTATCATTAGAATGTAATCAAATACTTGAATAATACCTAAAAATATGTTGAGGAATAATATTGTCCCTGAAATTACATCATTATAACGTACTTTAATTGAAGAATCTGCATATTCTTTTTCTTCTACAGTTTTTTCTAAGTCATTGAGCCAAGAAGTGGCAGCTGATGTTGTAGAGGAAGGTAATAAGTTTCTATCAACTGAAACACCTAGATATCCATGATCATTGTCCATTAAGATTAATTTTTGGGAATCATTAAGAACTGAATCCGATACAATTACTGGATGGAATAATAATGTTGGATTTCCAAATTGTCCTTCTTGATATATTGCTGAAACTTTTAAATTATTTACAGTAATATTTTCTCTACAAAACTGAAAACCTGAATCAAAATTTACTTCAACATCGCCTAAACAACTTTCAGATATATCCTCTAAACTTGACCCTCCAGCAGCATCAGTGACGAAGGTAAATGTCAATGAATCAATAGTATCATTTATTGAAACTCCTGCTCTACTAGCAATTTGAGAAGGGAGAATTATACTTCTATTATTTTCCGCATCAACATGGTTAGAAGGCCATGTCCCATAGAGAATATCTCTTGCATGACGTTCTCCCAATTCTCCATCCCAAACGCCATCTCCATAGAATCTAATTGGCCTATTGTCATTTATTGGCGGTCCTTGTTCTGTTGCCTCTGGATAGTCCCAACTAACATTTTTCCAATCTCCAATAGACGCTGTAACAGATTCAACTACTAGTGGTTGAGCTTTGAGATTACTATCATCAAAAATACTATTTGACCTAATTCCTTGTCTTCCATAGACAATTCCACAATCAGATATTCCTTCAATTTCTATTAATTCATCACATATTGACTCCCAAACTACAGAGTCATTAGTTCTGAAATCTTTTCCTGGATCTTCATCAAATGCTATCTGAGCATCAAAAACATCATTCTCCAAAGCTCCTTGAAGGAATGCAGTTGACAATCCTACAGAATATGCCAATACTGTAGTAATTACTAATGATGCCAAAAAAACTCCGGCAAAAGCGGCTAATACTCTTTCACGACCTCTCCAAGAACTCTTAGATGCCATTATAATATTATCAGGTAGTGAAATAATTTTACTAGTAATTGGTAGTGATTTTAAGTAATCTAGAAAATTAATATTTCCTGAGATCTTGTTCTCAGATTGATTTTCAGAATGAGAAATAGGATTGTTGTCTCCTTGCTCTCCCTCTCTCATTGCGATTTTATCCATCAAATCACTACCCTCAGAAGGACTCATTCTTCCTCACCCCCTGTACCATCTCCCCATGCTGAACGGATATCAGATGCAGCCGTTATACCATCTTTTAGTAATAACATTCTATCTGCCTTTGATGCTAAAATAGGATCATGAGTTACCATCAATATTGATATACCATCTTTTGCCAACTCTTTGAATAAATCAATTATCTCTTCACCGCTCTTTACATCCAAATTACCAGTTGGTTCATCTGCCAACAATAAAGGTCGGTTACCTGCTATAGCTCGGGCTATGGCTACTCTTTGTTGTTGACCACCAGATAATTGATCAGGGATAAAATCCATTCTATCCGCAAGATTGACTCTTATCAATGCCTCTCTTGCTTTCATAGATGCCTCTGGGGAAGGAATGCCAGCTAATTCTAAAGAAAAAATTACATTGTCTAGTGCAGATAATCTATCTACAAGATG